>JAHJIQ010000026.1 GCA_018823285.1 Pseudomonadota bacterium | reverse complement strand
GTCCGTCTCTATGTCGTCGTAGAATGATTTCAAGAAAAGTATAAATCCTCCGTTTGTTCCAGGAAGATACAAAATGAAAAGTCAACTCGTCAAGCCATGATGCAGGGCAGGTTATTCATGACAAGATTCTCAAGAGCTATACGTAACAAAACCTGCTTTTTCTCTTTCAAATTAATAAGTTACGCTTGACATTACAGTTAAAATCTTTTCGTGTCAATGTCTGTCAGATCTACCCAAGAATATGCTTTTCTCCATAATCAATTCCATTGCTTTGTTGTAGTCTCGAGCGACTTTCACATTAGAAACTTTGCAGTATCTTTGGGTAGTAGTAATCCTGCTATGTCCCAAGAGATCCTGGATCGTCGCCAAGTCTGCATCAACGTTGAGCAACTGGGTCGCCATGGTATGCCGCAGATGATGGCATGAAGCCTTCACCCCGGCTTTCTTCGTATAATACTCAATACGTTTTTGGATACCCCGAACAGATATAGGGGAACCCCGATGCTTCCCTTTCTCTACCAGGAACACTCCTGAAGAATTAGAAGCTGGGCGGATTTTCAAGTAATCGTTTAGGGCACAAAGCGAATCCCTGCTTAGATAAACAGTCCGATCTTTACTCCCCTTGCCGTTTTTTACAAGTAATCGCTGCCTCTTCTGGTCTATTGCGTCAATGCAAAGCGCCGCGACCTCTCCCACCCGCAACCCACAACGCAACATGAGCAAGAACATTGCCCTGTCACGGCGTGTTTTCAGTGCAGCAAACAATTTATCAACTTCGTTGTCTTGAAGATACCGGGGAAGAGGTTTGGGAAGCCGCAGTGCGCTACCTGTCCTGACGGGGTTTTGTAAGGATGCCCCCTCTTCATAACGCAAGAAATTGTAATAACTTCGGATGCCGTTCAACTGGCAATTAATGGTCTTTGGGTGTTTCCCTTGGCGCTGCAATCGTTCGATATAGCAACTTATCTCTCGATGAGTGACCAGTTCAACTGGAACTTCGAGCCAGGTTAAAAAATGTTTCAGGCTGTTCAGGTAGTTCCTGATTGTGCATTGAGAGAGATTCCGCCGCTTCAAATATCGCCGATACTGGATAATGCTGTCAGTAAAGTCCATGCGATCCCTCCCTTTCAATGCGATTGATAGCTCGAAAATATTCTTCCTCCCGTGTTTTATCCGTCAACCTCGCATAGTGACGCGTCATCTCAATGGTTGAATGCCCCAGCAGTTGCTGCAGCACCTCAAGCCTCATCCCGACGTTCAAAAGTTCGGTGGCAAATGTGTGCCGCAATTGATGTATCGAGTAGCCTTTCGCGGCCAGCCCTGCTTTTTTCAGATGTTTCAGAAACAACTTGCGAGCGCCGGCGTAAGAGAGCGGTTGACTGTTACGACCATAAAAAAGAGGCTCTGCTTCCGGATTACGGATTCGCAGCCAGGCGAGCAATGCTTCCTTTGCATCATCGCAGAAATACACCACTCTGCCTTGGGCATTTTTCTCCCCGATGTAAATGCAGATTTTCTGTTCGTCGAGGTTGATATCGGTGACCTGGAGGGCAAGCAGCTCCCCGATTCGCATGCCAGTCCGCAACAAAAGCATTATCAGCGCACGGTCGCGGATCTCGGATATGCCCGAAAGAAATTTTGTTAGATCATCGAAGGCAATTGCTCTGGGCAAAGACGAAGGTGTTTTGATCCTTATTTTCCGCTCCAAAATCATTGGGGGCAAGACATGCGATTTAACCAGGAAGTTGAGAAACGCATACAACGAGACAAGCCTGGTCTTGATTGATAGCACCTTTAAACCACGGTCTTGCTCATGCTCGACATATGCTTCTATGTCCCGGCGAGAAAGATCCAATATGTCACGGCGGCCATTCTTTTCCAGAAACAGCAAGAACAACCTGACCGAGTATACACTTGCCAAAAGAGTACGGGGACTCAAATTCCGGCGATACTTATCCTTCAGATAGCTGATTACATACTCTTTCCCAGGGAAATTGCTTTCTCCCAGTTTATTGAGAAGGTGATCGTAAACGATCGTCTTTTCTTGGCGATAGTGAGTGATCGGTGTTGGAGGCAGTTCCGGTTGGGGAAGTCCATAATTTCCACAGAAATCATGACTATTGAACGAAATCGGAAATTCGTGCCTTCCAGAATAGGAAAATGTGTATCGGATTGAATACTGCGGTGAATCCATATCTGCCTCCTTTTCTCTTTTTGTAAGAAAAAACAGACAGATAATGAATGATTTCCAAAGATCAGTCACATCTTAATTTTGTTACGTACAGTTCCAAAATGTATTGATTGTCAGGAATACACATTGTCGACAGAGGGAATAAATTGCACCAAAGTTTTGATAATTACTGAACATCATAACTTTTTGAATGACATGATGGGTTAAGGATCTGGCAAGGGATCAACAGAATATCTCTACTTTGGGTTTGTCAGATTTGATTAAAATCAGGAGGTGAGAATTGTCAGATCGAATGTGGGTTCATACATTTCATTTTTCATTTTTCATTCTTCATTTTTCATTGCCGCAAAACAGGGTCCTGTTTTGCGGCGGCGGCGCGTCCGGCGAGCCAGCCGGTGGAGAAGGCCGCCTGCAGATTGTAGCCGCCGGTATCGCCCTGGATGTCCAGCAGTTCTCCGGTAATATAGAGTCCTCGAACCAGTTTTGATTCCATGGTGTTGGGGTCGATCTCTTTGGTATTAACGCCACCGGCGGTGACGATGGCTTCCTTTATTGGCCGGTGGCCGGTTACTTCAAGGCGGAGCTCCTTCAGCCAGTTTCGGATGGTCTTTCTCTCCTGAGCGCTGATGGTGTGGACCTGCTTGTCACCGGCTATTTCGGTCTGTTCAAGGCAAACCGGGATCATTTCTTTCGGTAAAAGCCCCCGCAACATACTTTCGACGGATTCCTTGCCGCGACTTGCGATATCCCGCTGCAGGCGTGCATCGAGTTTCTGTTCGTCAAGGGCCGGTTTCAGGTCGATTGCCAGTTCAATTTTTGCGCCCCGTTGCAGATGATCGACAATCTCTCCGCTTAAAGTCAGGATCACCGGGCCGGACACCCCGGTCCGGGTGAAGGACATTTCGCCGAACAGCTCTTTTTTCCGTTTGCCGTCGATAATGGTCCGGACCCTGATATTCCGCAGGTCGAGACCGGCAAGGCGGTTGGCGAGACTGCCCGCGGTTTCAAGGGGGATCAGGGCCGGTCTGATCTCTTTGATGGTGTGCCCCGCTTTTTCGGCCATCCGGTAGCCGTCACCGGTGGAGCCGGTCGCCGGGTAGGATGCGCCGCCGGTGGCGAGAATCACCGCCCGGCAGGAAATTGTTTTGCTGCCGCACCTGACGCCGACAATTTTCCCGTCTTCGATCAGCAGATCATCGACCGGAGAGGAGCTGCTGATTTTGACACCGCAGCTTTCCACCCAGGCGAGCAGCGCGTCCAACACTTCATGGGCCTTGCCGCTTTTGGGAAAGACCCGGCCGCCCCGTTCGGCAACCGTTTCAAGGCCGAGGCGGTGGAGAAAATCCAGCAGCTCGGTGTTGAAAAAGCGGGCGAAGGCCTGGTGCAGAAAGCGGCCGCTTCGGCCGAAATGGGCCATGAAATCAACTTTGTCGGCGATATTGGTGATGTTGCAGCGGCCCTTGCCGGAGATACAGAGCTTGCGGCCGGGGCGCTTCATTTTCTCCAGCAGCAGCACTTCCGCCCCGGCCAGGGCGGCCTGCCCGGCCGCCATCAACCCGGAAGGCCCGCCGCCGATCACTATTATTTTCTTTGCAGTCATAGGGCGGGCTCGTGGTTTACTTTTCGGTGATGGGTTGTGAAGGGTTTGCTCTGAAGACAATAATCAGCATAAGCATCAGCAGCGGCAGGGAGATCAGATTGAGTGTTTTCCAGCCGACGAGATAGATCACCGCCCCGGCTGAAAGGGAGGCCGCCGCCTGGAAAGAGTAAACGGTGAAGTCATTTACCGCCTGGGCCCGGAACCGTTCATTGGGCAGGTATGATCTGGTGAGAAGCGCGGTGCCGCCGACAAAAAGAAAATTCCAGCCGATGCCGAGCAGCACCAACCCGCCCCAGTAGTGGATCAGATGCTGATTGTAGAGAGCGACCAGCACGCAGAGGGTCATCAGCAGAATACCGGTGATCATGATCTTACCGATGCCGAAGCGATCAATCAGAAATCCGCTGAACAGCGACGGGATGAACATGGCCATCACATGGCATTCAACAACCCAGGCGGTATCGTCCAGGGAAAAGCCGTCGATGATATGCATACTGATCGGAGTGGCGGTCATGATGAAGGTCATGACCGAGTAAGCGACCAGGCCGGCAAGGACGGCAGTCAGGAAGAGGGGCTGGAAAGCCATTTGCGCAAACGGCCGTTTTATGCCGGTGACGACAGCGTTTTCTTTCATGGTCACGGAAAGAAAAGAGAGCAGGACAATGTTGATCACGTAAATTGCCGCAAGCGAGGCAAAGGAGCCGCTGTATGGACCGAGGGGAAGCCAGTCCCTGGAGTGTTTGGCAAGTTCCGGGCCGATCAGTGCCGCCATGATCCCGCCCACCAGAACCATGGAGATGGCCCGGCCCACCCGCTCCGGGGTGACGCTCTCGGCGGCGGCAAACCGGTACTGCTGGATAAAGGCCATGTTGCCGCCGATGCCGAGGGTGGCCAGACAGAACAGATAAAAGTTCATGGTGATGATGGCCTGGATGGCGAGCAGCGAGGCGGCGAGGGCAAGGGCGGAACCGGTCATGAAACCGTAGCGGCGTCCCACCTTCCCCATTAAGAGGGCGGCGGGCAGGCTGAAAAGAGCACCGCCGACAACCATGATCGCGAGCGGCAGGGTGCTTAGGGAGGCGCTCGGGGCAAGATCGGAACCGATAATTCCGCCGACCAGCACGATCATCGGGGCAGCGGCCATGCCCAATGCCTGGCAGATGCTGAGTAAAAAAATGTTGCGGTTCACCCTTCTTGGTCCTTTTTGCGGTTTCGGCAATTTCCCTGTCGGGATTTTTTATTTTCTTCCAGCTCAAGGAGCATCTTCAGGGTCTCTTCGCTCACCGACACCTTCCCTTCCAGCACGCAGCCGGGGCGGCCCATGATGCAGCGGGACTTCAGTTTTTTGCAGATATCGGTCTCAAAATCGTGATTTTTGCAGGAGAAGGTCATGGCTTTTTAATAGTTAAAAGTTAAAAGTGAAGAGTTAAAAGTTGTGGAAGGTGCGTTATAAAAAACAGGGATATGGTTATTGCGCAGTATAGCGGGAATTCCTGTTTATAGTCCGGACGCTTTCCCCACAATCATTTTTTCGGTAGTGATTTCGCGAAGCTTATGCCATGTTTCAGCATTTCCTGCAACCTGTTGTCGTCGAGCACGGCTTTTTATAACATATCCGGTCGTTCCGCCATAACAATGATTCCTGAACATGCACAGCGAAACGCATTCCCCGCAGCTCGAAGTCTGCGCTATCTGCTGCGGGGTGAGTGAGCGAATCTGATGCAACAAGCAACCTTCCATCCGGAGATTCCCCGTGGCTCGAAGTCTCGTGCTGATCTGCCGCGGGGAGCTTCAATTTCAGCGACGGACTGTCTCGTTCTGTTGACTTGTGAGACACTTCCGGCTTATATAGCATCATGGGCAAGAACAATAAAAAGATCGGCTGCCGGGTGATCTTCATCTCGGAAAAGTTTCCTGAGCAGGCGATTGCCGCCGCGTCCAGTATGGCGTCAGAGACCATTGAAACGGTAGTTGCGGTACCGGAAGGAAAGCAGAAGAAGGTTCCCGGGAAAAAAGGTCTCAATTGGTCCGGAAAGATGATCACCACGGAACATATTGATCTCTTCGGTTTTGATCTGGCGGTTTTCATCGGCGAGGCCGAAGGCGCGCAATTTCCCCCATTGCCCGGCCTGCCGCCGGTTCTGCGCTGGGAGGGGAGCAAAAGCGTAAGTCACGAGGCCATGATCCGGGAAATTCGGGAGCGGATCGGGAGTTTGCATGACGTCTATCTGGAGACCCTGATCGGGGCGCGGCGGAATTCCGAACTGGTGCTCGATAACCTCCAGGAAGGGATCATCGCCCACGACAATGATCGGCGGATCTTCTTTTTCAACAAGGCCGCGGAGCGGATCACCGGCTATTCGCGGCACGAGGTTCTGGGCCGGGATTGCCATCAGGTTTTCCCCGGCAGTTTCTGCGGCGGGAATTGTTCCTTCTGCAACGCGGACCGCCCTCCTGTTCTTCCGGCAACACCATATCATCTGCAATTTACCAGCGGTTCCGGAGAGCTGCGGCATCTTGAGATGAGCGTCACCCCGGTCACCGACCGACTCGGTGCGGTCCAGGGGGTGGTCGCCTCTTTCCGGGACCGGTCGCGGGAGATGGCAATGGCCAGCCGGCTGGGCGAAATCGAGAGGTTTTCAGGAATTATCGGCCGCGACTCAAGGATGCAGGAAGTGTATCAGACGATCCGGGAGCTTGCCGACAGCACGGTGCCGGTCCTGATCAATGGTGAATCCGGCACCGGCAAGGAGCTGGTGGCGGCGGCCATTCATAATGAGGGGAGCCGGGGGCGCAAACTTTTCGTGCCGATCAACTGCGGCGCCTTGCCGGAAAATCTTCTGGAAAGTGAGCTGTTCGGTCATGTCCGGGGGGCCTTCACCGGGGCGATCCGGGACAAAAAAGGGCGCTTCGAACTGGCGGACGGCGGGACCATTTTCCTCGATGAGATCGGAGATATTTCCCTCGCCATGCAGGTGAAGCTCCTGCGGGTCCTGCAGGACGGAACCTTCCATCGGGTGGGCGGGGAAGAGCTTGTCAAGGTGGATGTCAGGGTTGTTTCGGCGACCCATAAAGAGCTGCGAAAGGAGATTGCCGAGGGGAGGTTTCGCGAAGACCTCTTCTATCGGCTCTGTGTGGTCCCGGTTTCGTTGCCGCCCCTGCGGGAAAGAAGAGCGGACATCCCGCTGCTGGCCAGCCATTTTATTGAACAGGGAAACCGGGAGGAAGGGCGTGAGCATTTTTCCCTGGCCCCGGAAACGCTTGACCTGATGCTCGGCTATGACTGGCCGGGGAACGTCAGGGAACTCCAGAACGTGATCCGTTTTCTGATGGTTCGCTGCCGCGACACGGTCGCCCGGCCCCATCACCTGCCGGAGAATGTCCGGAATATCGTGGCGGGAACACTTCCGGCCATTCGGCTGACTGAAAAAAGAAGAACGAGGCTGTCTGTGGATCGGGTAAGAACCGCGCTGCAGGAAACCGGTAACAACCGGCTGCAGGCGGCAAAAATTCTCGGGGTCGGCCGGGCGACCCTCTATCGATTTCTGGATGCTCATCCGGAGGTTGTGCGCTAGTTCCCGGATGGGTTCATGGATTCCGGGTCAGATCAATCCCTCCAGTGGGTGTCTACTGCGATTCCGCGCTCGGATAATGAGTATAGCGAATTGAAATTGAGATGTGATCAGATGATATACTGATGAAAAACTGATGACAGGTGGATGCATGAAAAAACAACTGATGATGTATCTTTCCGCGGTTCTGGTTCTGGTTTCATTTACGGCCTGTGGTGCAGGAAGCAAAATGGACCGGGCCGGGAAGAATATGGAGCGGGGGGTCGGCAAAGCTGCTGAAAAAACCCAGCAGGGGGTGGTCAAGGGGGCTGACAAAACATCCGGCGCCCTTGAAAAAATGGGGGCAGGACTGAAAAAAGGGGGCGAAAAAACCGTTGAAGGGCTGGATAAGTTCGGTGATACCCTGGACCGTTCCTTTGACAAGCTTGGTGAAAAGCTTGAGAAATGATCTGGTGTTGAAACCCGCTTGGGGCGGTAAAGAAGAGAAGCCATCCTTCGACAAGCCCAGGATGATCCTTCGCCAAGCTCAGGATGAGCGGGGTGACTCGACAGGCTTGGGATGGTCCTTCGACAGGCTCAGGATGAGCGGGGGGATTCGGCAGGCTCGGGATGGTCCTACGAAGGACTCGGGATGGGCGGCTTTGGCTGTTCGACACATGCGCGGTCAGGATCACCGGGCGAACAGGATCAGATGATCGGGACATCAGCATCTTCGGGATAATAGTAATTCCGCTCATCCTGAGCCTGTCGAAGGATGATAGTAATCGTGTCGAACTGGCGAAGAGTTTTTAGCTGATCGAGAGTGATATTCATAATAACTCAACTTTCCGAAATGTCTTATGGCGTTGATTTGCTGTTATAAAATGGTTCAGAGTCGTAGTGACATTCCATGATGAGAATTCAGAAGCCAGTAGCCAGTAGCCAGAACGACTGATTTTTTCACTCTGCGGGGACTCTCTTCGGTACCCCCTTGAGGTGTACGTCTCGATGTCTTGCATACTCGCTCATCGGTAAGAGCAGGCCAGCTGCTCAACTTAAGCTTTACGCTTTTCTCCTGGCTTCTGACTCCTGGTTTCCGGCTAGTTGTGGAACACATGCATTAACAAATCGCCGAAACCCTTTATGATCGGGAGATTAGCCAAACTCGGAAAGTTGTGTAATAAGGAATCCAGCCGCATTCCCCCCGTTTCTGTTGCTGTCTCAAAACTGTCTCAACTGTCTCTTGTGTTGATTTTTGAGACAGCACTCCCGGGATTTTCTTGTTTTTGGCATTAATATCAATATCTTAACTTTTATCGAATCTGCCTCAGGATCCGGCGTGTGTCTCAAAACCGTTGCTGGAGAGACAGTTCTGTGGCATTCCGCATTGAAAATCTTTCCGCTCAGTATCTCGTTTATCATCCTGATATTATTAGAGAAAAATTAAATAAATGGTGGCTCGCCTCATGTTGGCACGCGGTTTGTATTGTCAGAAGATCATGAAACAAAACAATCTCTGTATAAAAAAAGTTCTGGAACTGGTTCGGGAAATGATCATTCTCGCCGATCAAGGTCAGGACGCCGCTGAAGATGACGGCTGTCGTCTGCTGTATGGTGTTCTTCAGGATTGCGCGTACAAGCTCCGCAAAATAGCGGAGGCCGAAAAAGAGGCGCACTGCCGGTCGGGGAAATGGGATGAATGCAACGGTGCCTGTAACACAAACCAGCCAAGCGCAAACTGAAACAAACAATCAAGGAGAAGAAAATGTCCGTATTAGTCACCAAAGAAGCCCCCGATTTTACCGCCCAGGCCGTGATGGGTAATAACGCAATTGAAGAACTGTCTCTTTCCTCATACCGGGGGAAATATGTGGTCCTGTTCTTCTACCCCCTTGACTTCACCTTTGTCTGCCCTTCCGAGATTCTGGCATTCAACAGGGAGGTGGAGGCCTTCAAGAGTCGCAATGCCGAGTTGATCGGCGTCTCGGTTGACTCCCAGTACACCCATTTTGCCTGGAAAAATACTGCGGTCGAGCAGGGCGGGATCGGTTCCATCAGCTTTCCGCTGGTTGCCGATCTGGATAAGTCGATATCCGATGCTTATGGTGTTCTTCTCCCGGGTGGAGTTGCACTGCGGGGTCTTTTCCTGATTGATAAGGAAGGGGTTGTCCGCCACCAGCTGGTCAATGATCTGCCCCTCGGCAGAAGTGTTGATGAAGTGATTAGGCTGCTTGATGCCCTGCAGTTCACCGAAAAATACGGTGATGTCTGCCCCGCCAACTGGAAACCTGGTGAAGAGGGGATGAAGCCGACGGCAGCAGGAGTGGCTGAATATCTGGCCAAACATAAGTAACGGTCTTTTTGTGAAAGCGTATTCACTCATAAAACAAAAGTAAGGAGAGAAAAAATGGACAAGTACGAATGCCCCTGCGGCTATATTTATGACCCGGCGGAAGGCGATATTGAGAACGGAATCGAGCCCGGAACCGCGTTTGCCGATCTGCCGGACGACTGGGTCTGCCCGACCTGCGGCGCGGCCAAGGAGGATTTCTGGAAGTATGAGTAGTCCGGGAGGATTCGGAACCCGGAGTTTGCTGGATATGAAATGACCCCGGATTGCTTGAGAGCTTATGGACAGAAGTTGGAAGTGCCTAAAGTTAGGAGTGCCTTAAGTTTTGTCCCTTTGATTGTTGCACCAGTCACACAGGGCTCTTTGAACTTTAGATCACTTCAGGCGTTTTGGCGAGCCGGGAAACAGTTCCGTTGTAAGTGGCAATTTTTGGGTTTGTCAGCTGAAAATGACTTCAGGTAAAAAGTGAAATGATGGAGGTGGATCATGTTGAGCGCAGAGGAATTGAAAGCCAACAGAAGTCTGGTCAATGAGATCGACTGGAGCATGACTCCGGAAAAAGCGATCGAAATGTATCTGGAGTGGGGCACCGGCTGGATCCGGGGGCATGATTTTGTCAGCAGCCAGGATCAGGAATCCATCTATTTCGTGCTGTATGACTGGGAGGAGAACCCGACCGTAGTGACCCTGGTCAGAAGGACCGTCGAGGGCGCCGAGGATATTGCCAAGGTAGAAGTGCCGGCGGATCTCTTCCATGAAGCATCCCGGGAGGATGGGTATCGACCCGGTGTAGGAGTCCATGCGCTGAACCAGCCGCTAAAAGAATGGGTGTGTGAGTCTCTTGGCAGTTGGGCGCTGTAAGTGTCCAGGGATGTTCCGGTTGGATTGAAAGGAAATAAATCCGGCTTCGCCGGATTTATTTTTCCCCATTTCCGGGAAAAAATTATATGATCCACTGTCAGGTTATATTTTTGATTTATTTATTAAGTTTAAGTTGGGTGGCTCGTCTGCTCAAACAAATCTTATAATGGAGGAGTCAATGGCATCGTTAAAAGGAACACGGACCGAGAAAAACATTCTGACCGCTTTTGCCGGTGAGTCCCAGGCGAGAAATCGCTACACCTATTTTGCCGGCCAGGCAAAGAAAGAAGGCTTTGTCCAGATCAGCAATATTTTTGAAGAAACCGCCAATCAGGAGAAAGAACACGCGAAAAGACTGTTCAAATTTCTGGAAGGCGGTGAGGTGGAGATCACCGCGTCCTATCCGGCAGGAAAAATCGGCACCACCGTGGAAAACCTGCGGGAGGCCGCAGGTGGTGAAAATTATGAGTATACGACCATGTATCCGGAGTTTGCGGCCATTGCCAAAGAAGAGGGTTTTCCGGAAGTAGCGGCGGCGATGCTGTCCATTGCGGTGGCCGAGAAAATGCATGAAGGGCGCTACCTGGCTCTCGCCGCCAATATCGAGAACGGTAAAGTCTTCAAGAAGGACAAGGCGACCACCTGGAAATGCAACAACTGCGGGTATACCCATACCGGCAACGAAGCTCCCGGAACATGCCCCGCCTGTGCTCATCCGCAGGCGCATTTCGAGGTGAAGGCTGAAAACTGGTAAAGACAATCGTAGCGGCACCTTATTTGCCAGTTTTCTGGTTTGTAAGGTTGAGCGAAAGAAGAAAAAATAATTACTGAGAGGAAATGAAACATGGCTGAGAAAATGGGAGTGTACAAGTGTTCACTGTGCGGCAATATTGTTGAGGTTCTCCATGCGGGAGCGGGGGAGCTGGTCTGCTGCGGTAAGCCGATGGCTCTGTTGAAGGAGAACACCACCGATGCGGCCAAAGAAAAACATGTGCCGGTGGTGGAAAAGGTTGACGGCGGCTACACCGTAAAGGTCGGTTCGGTGGCCCACCCGATGACCGACGAGCATTATATCGAATGGATCGAACTCATTGTCGGCAGTGCCGTGTATCGGCAGGACTTAAAACCGGGCGATAAACCGGAAGCAAGCTTCAAGGTCGGCGCCGGTTCCGCCAAGGCCAGAGCGTACTGCAATTTGCACGGACTCTGGAGCAACTGAGGATAACAGGTCTCATGATACCGAACCTGCTTCGTTATCAGTCTGTCAGCAGAGCTGGGCTATAGCTGACAGACTTCTGCCGTGCATTTTCGGCATCCTGCGACCTGTTACAGGTTTGGGAGGTTAACAGCAGTTCATATTTCACTTCCTACTGGAGCAGCTGAAATGATAAGCAAGAAAATGGAAAAGGCCTTAAACGGGCAGATCAATGCCGAACTTTACTCTTCCTACATGTATTATTCCATGTCGGCCTGGTTTGCGAACAAGGGGTTGCCCGGTTTTGCGAACTGGATGAAACAGCAGGTCCAGGAGGAGATGTTTCATGGTTCCAAGCTCTTTGATTTTGTCAATGAGCGGGGCGGCCGGGTGATTCTGGAAGCGATCGACAAGCCGCCGACCGACTGGAAGTCTGTCCAGGAGGTGTTTGCCGAAACCCTGAAGCATGAGCAGAAGGTGACCGGGCTGATCAACAAGCTTGTTGATCTGGCCCATGAGGAACGCGATCATGCCACCTCCATCTATCTGCAGTGGTTCGTCTCCGAGCAGGTTGAAGAAGAGGCGGGGGTGGGTGCAGTGCTCGACAAACTCAAGCTGATCGGCAAGGATTCAAACACCCTCTTTGTCCTCGATCAGGAAATGGGGCAGAGAATTTTCACGCTGCCGGTGCCGGCAAAATAATCCTGTCCTGCTGAAGCGGGATCCCGGATCATTGATTCTGTCCCGCTTCTGGAATACAGGGTGTGCATGTTTTGACGCCGGGGTTGTCAGCGGAGGAGAGGGTGTTCCCACAGGGATCTTTACGATAATCCCCTCGCCGGGCAAGTCTCCCCGGTGGCAATAAGAAAATACCTTTGGCGCAAAATCACCTGGTTTGCTAATTTAGAATTTAGTTAATTGGTAATAATTGATATTAATGACAATCAGGCTGGAAAACCGGTTACCCTGCCGGACCGGCGAGCATCATGGAGGGAGAAATGGGACACATCGAGATCAAGGACAATGTATTCTGGGTTGGCGCGGTTGACTGGAACATCCGGGATTTTCACGGCTACTCCACCGAAAAAGGAACGACCTACAACGCTTACCTGATAAAGGACGAGAAGGTCGCTCTCTTCGATACCGTCAAAAGTGATTTCAAGAATGATCTGCTCTACGAGATCCGCCAGCTGGTCGATCCCGAAAAGATTGATTACCTGATCGTCAATCATGTCGAGATGGATCACTCGGGAGCGTTCCCGGAGATCATCGACCTGATCAAGCCCGAGAAGATCTTCTGTTCAAGGAACGGCCACCGGGCTTTAGTTGAGCATTTTCATCGTGAGGATCTGCCCTTCGAGATCGTCAAGACCGGCGACACTTTAAAACTCGGGAAAAAGACGGTGACCTTCATTGAGACGCCGATGCTCCACTGGCCGGACTCGATGTTTTCCTATATCGGCGAAGACAAGCTTCTGATCTCTTCCGACGCCTTCGGCCAGCATATCGCTTCCACCGAGAAGTACGCCGACGAGGTGAACGATTTCGAGATCAAGCGTGATGCGCAGAAATATTTCGCCAACATTCTGACCGTCTTTTCGCCGCATATCCAGAAGCTGCTGGCGAAAGTCGCGGAACTGGGCATCGAGATCGATATGATCGCGCCCGACCACGGCCTGATCTGGCGCGGGGAGGGGGTGGCAAAAATTATCGGCCTGTATGACAAATGGAGCCGGCACCAGGCCGGGGACAAGGCGCTCGTCATATACGACTCCATGTGGAAGAGCACCGAAAAGATGGCCAAGGCCATTGCCAGCGAACTGGCCCGGGGCGGCTTTGAGGTGAAAATGAAGAATCTCAAGGTCAACCATCGCAGTGATATCATGACCGATGTTCTCGATGCCAGGGCCCTGATCCTCGGCTCATCGACCCTGAACAACAATATGCTGCCGAAAATGGCCGATTTCCTCACTTATTTCAAAGGGCTCAGGCCCAAGAACAAGGTGGTTGCCTGCTTTGGTTCCTACGGCTGGAGCGGTGAGGCGGTCAAGCACATCAACGAGGCGATCGAGGGGATCAAGCTGCCCCTTGCCCATCCGGGGCTCAAGGTCAAGAATGTGCCTCGGGAAGAAGATTTCGATGCGTGTCGCCAGCTTGCCCGGGACGTGATTGCGGCCGCCAAAGAGCTTGAGTAATGAACCCGCTCGCGGTAGTTGCCCGGACACCGAAGAACAACTGTGGTGAATGCGGCTACCCGACCTGCCTGGCCTTTGCGGCCTCGGTGGTTTCAACGGGCACTGATCCGGAAAAGTGCCCCTATATCAATCTCGAAGGGCTCGTGATCGAAACATCCGGGGTGGCGCTGGAAAATGCCGCCGAAGAGCGGGATCTGGCCCTGGTCGAACATCTCAAAGGCAAGATTGCGGATCTTGATTTTGCCGTGCTTGCGCCGCAAATCGGCGCAACATATCTTGCCGATCAGGGCGGTACCCTCCGCTTTCCATATCTCGGGCAGGATGTCCTTCTCTCCAGACTTGGCATCCTGCTTGATGGTGCCGACCCGGAAGATCCCCGCGATCAGATCCTTCTTTATAATTACGTCCATTCCGGAGGCGGCATCCTTGATATACGGGCAAAGGGTGCCGGAGACGCACGGCAGAGTTCGGGACGCAATATCGCGATATGCGGCCAGGGCGATAACAAAGCGGATTCGGTGCCATTTGCCCGTAGAGAGTGGATCGGCATGGAGAGCATGCCCAACTCCATCTCCAAGGTCAGGACTCTGGCCACCTATGGTGAAAACCCCCTGGCCGATCTTTTCTCCGGACGGACCCGGCAATTGCTGATTGAGAAAGCGGCTCTGGCCGGAGGGATCCCCTGTTCCGGCGAGTCAACCTCTCTTGCCATCGAGTTTCAGGTCTTACCGATGATTCCCCAGCGCATCCTCTTCTGGGAAGAGGAGTCGGAGGACGGTTTCCCGGCGAAGGTCAAGATTCTCTACGACACGAACGCTCTCGACTATCTCGATATCGAATCGCTGCTTTTTTCTTCCGAGCGGCTGGCGGAAAGATTGCGCGACCTGATTTCCGGCGGAGATCAGAAATGAACGAGCGTGCCCTGAAAAAGGAGATTGTCCGGCTCCTGAAAAATGGCGAGCTTGACGCAGTGCTTGCCATGCGCGAGAGCTGTTCCGCCAAAAGGATGCTGAATCTTCTGATTGGTTGTTTCTGCAATGATCATGAACTGGTACGCTGGCTGGCGGTGACCGGCGTCGGGAATCTGGTAGTGGCTCTCGCCGACAACGAAATGGAAGACGGCCGGGTCGTGATGCGGCGGTTCATGTGGATGCTGAATGACGAGTCCGGTGGGATCGGCTGGGGAGCACCGGAGGCAATGGGCGAGGTCATGGCCTGTCATCGGAGACTGGCAGAAGAATATGGTCATATGCTGGTAGCCAATATGCGGGAGGACGGGAATTTCCTGGAACTTGAGATGTTGCAGCGCGGCTTGATGTGGGGGATCGGCAGGCTCGCGGAAGTTCGCCCGGAGCTGTTGCGGGAGAAAAATGCTGTCCGATATCTGCTGCCCTATCTCGACTCCGGAGATCCCACGGTCCGCGGCCTTGCCTGCCGGGCACTGGGGAACCTGAAGGCAGTCGAGGCCAAAGGGCGTCTTTCCGGACTGACCGGGGATGAAAAACAGATTTCCGTCTATGCAGATCGCAGTCTTGAACAATATTCAGTCGGACATCTGGCCGCACGAGCCCTTGAAAGAATTGGCTGAACAGGCATGCTATGATTGATATCTCCGGGGTGCTTTTCCCGTTTCGTTTCGGCGTTGTCAGCCGGGGCCAACAATATTCTGCGATTTCAAGGAGCAGCACAAAGGAGCAGCACAACGGGTAATACCAAAACACGAGGAAGGGAATGAAAAAATTCGTCTGCAAGGTATGCGGTTATGTTCATTACGGCAAAGAAGCGCCGATGATCTGTATTCAGTGTGGCGCACCCCATGACCAGTTTCGCGAGGTCACCGATCTGGATGAACTGACCGGAATGAACGAGTCATACACCTGGACCGACAATCACCGGGTCGGGGTGGCCCGGGATGTCGAGAGGGAAATTGTCGACGCCCTGCGGGCCGGTTTCATGGGCGGAGGGGTCGGGGTCGGGATTTATACGGCCATGGCCCGACAGGCGGAGCGGGAAGGGTATCCTGAAGTGGCCGAGGCGTGCCGGAGAATTGCCCGGGAGAAAGGAGAGCACGCCGGAAAACTCGCAGAGCTTCTCGGCGAGGTCATGATGGCCGATACTTCTGCCAATCTGAAGGCGAGGGTCGAGGCGGAACACACCTCCTGCAAGGCCAAAAAAGAGCTGGCAACCAGGGCCAAGATGCTCGGCAACGACCATATCCACGATATGGTCCACGAAATCTGCAAAGACGAAGCCCGGCACGGTCAGGCCCTGGAGGGGCTTCTGCGGAGGCACTTTAAAGGTTGAGTTTTTAAGACTACACCCTTATACCGTTTTTTTTTCAATGCTCAGCCGTGTGCCAATAGTGATTCAACTACCCTTGCACCCTTCGGGTATAAGTCTCGATGTCTCGCAGGCTCGCTTTCGCCCAGAGGGCATAAGTTGCGTATAAGCAGGCACGCTGCTTAACTTAACTAATCGGTATGAGCAGACGAGCTGCTCAACTCAGCTTTATATTCTTATCTGATGCAGAGCATCAGCGTACCATCTCAACGGTCATTTTTCTTTCGGCAGCCCGGCCATGATCGTCAACAACCCTTACGGCAAAGGCGCCGCTCACCCCTTGCCATAAAAGGGGTTCTCCTCTTTCAGCTTTACCCACAAAACCATCATTCACAAACCAGTACACCGTGTTGACATCACCATCAACCACGGCGGAAAAGGGAATGGTTTGCTCTTTCAACCTGTCGCTTTGCAGGGCATAGATGAGGGAACTCTGCGGCGAGATGATCACCGGAGTTCTCCCGGAGGAGCTTTTTTCGTTCAGGCTGCATTCTTCCTCATAGGGAGGTGGCGTTTTGATTGAGATCCCGGCCATATTGAAGATATGCTGGAGATCGGAAGGCCAGAACTCGAAGGATTTCATTTCTGTCGTCTCCGGATCGGCAAGGCAGGCGCGCAGACCGGATTTTTTATCGATTGGGACCGCCCGATGAATATTTGACAGCTTGATCGGCGAGATTCCCGGGATGAACCAGGATTCTCTGGTGCCCGGGCAATATCGGCCGGGCAGATCCCCGGTGCTCGCGCAGACCGATATTCTGGTGAGGTTTAAGAAATCAGGGTTCACGGCCTCGGTGATCCGCCAGCCGGAGTTCTCGATCAAGGCGGTGAACAGTTCGAACAATAACGGGCCGGCGCCGCGTCGCCCGACAAAGGAGGCATTGCCCTGCCCGGCAAAATCGCCGACCCAGACCGCCAGCACATACGACCCGGAGACACCGACCGCCCAGGCGTCCCTGAACGCAAAAGAGGTCCCGGTTTTCCAGGCGACTTCGTTTCTCCTCTCCACCTGGCCGACAAGATTTTCGTTGCCGGCGGCCTCCGGCGGAGGATTGTCTTTCAAGATGTCGAGAATCAGGAAACATGCTTCCGGACTCAACATTCGACGCCCGGTTTCCGGGAGGGCATCGGTCCTGATTTTTTTTATTTGCCGCAGCTCCCCGCCATTGGGGAGTATCGCGTACAATCTCGCCATTTCTTCCATACTCACCTCGGCCCCGCCGAGCGAGAGGGCCAGGCCGTAATAATTCTCATCCTCGGGAAGCGTTATTTCGGCCTGGGCCAGGAAGTCGTAAAACCCGGGGTTCTCAAGCTGCGCCTGGAGATGGACTGCCGGTACGTTCCTGCTGCTGATCAGCGCGTCCCTTGCGAACACCGGCCCCATGAAACGCTGGTCAAAATTTTCCGGAGTGAAGCCGCCGAATCTTTTCGGTGCATCCTTGAGCATGGTCAGGGGATGAATCAGTCCCTGGTTCAGGGCCAGGGCGTAGACAAATGGTTTCAAGGCGGATCCGGGTGAGCGTCTGGCCCTGGTCCCGATGACCTGGCCATTGATTTCCGGATCGTAAAAATCAGCGGAACCCACGGCGGCTTCAATCTCCATCGTCCGGTAATTGAGCAGCAAGGCGACTCCGTTTCTGATCCCTTCGGTTTTGCGTCTGTCGACATACGAGGCGACGATCTTTTCCATTGCAAGCTGTTTGGTGAGATCAATGGTCGTGGTGATCGTTCCATGGCGCAGCAACGGCAATTGACTCTCCAGGTCGTTCACGAAATGTGGCGCGAAAAAGGGGAGTTTCTCGGGGGGTCTCACAACGAGAGGAATTTCCAGGAAGACCCTCTTCTCCTCGTCTTCCGGATGTTTTTCGAGCCAACGGGTAAAGAGGTTGTTCCTGGCAACGAGCAGCTCGGAGATTCCGGTGTCGGCGGTGGGGTTTCGCCGGTTGGGATTCTGGGGAATCACGCTTAAAGTCAGCGCCTCGGGGAGCGAAAGGTCTCTTGCCTGTTTATTGAAGTAAATGAGACTTGCCGCTTCAACCCCTTCGATATTGCGTCCGTAGGATGCCAGGTTGAGATAGGCTTCGAGGATTTCGCTCTTGGAATAATGACGGGTCAGTTGCAGGGCGCGGAGTATCTGGCGCAGTTTCCCCGGGATGGTTCTGCTGTTGAGGCCCCAGCGCAGACGGGCGACCTGCATGGTGATTGTAGACGCTCCGATCCGCTGCTGCCCGCTGATGTATGTCTGCCATCCGGCCCGAAACAGGGCGGGCAGATCAACGCCATGATGCTGAAAGAAGCGCTGATCTTCATACAGGACCGTTGCCTCCCGGAGCAGGGGAGAAATCTCCTCCAGGGGGATATGGAGCCGGTAGCGCTGGTCCCGGGCCAGGGTGATGCGGAGCAGGGTGCTGTTCCGATCGAAATAGGCCCGGGAGTAGTTCTGGAATTCTTTCAGTTCCGGCTCCGGGCAAAAGATGTAAAGCCCCATCAGCGCGAAGAGCAGCGCTGATGAAATCCAGAGCGCCTGTTTCATTTCGAGCTGGTCACTGTAAATTCCCCTGCCCTGGAGACAGCACGCACGCCCCGGTCATACATTGATCCGGCAAAGGCCGGCGGGATTGCGAATTCCCCGGCGGAAGTGAGCTTGACCCGGTAGTTCAGCTCTTTTACCGAGGTATCGAAGCTGCCGTAATATACCACCCGGTCTTCCCGGACGTCGACGTAATCGGCCAGCCAGTTATAGGCGGTCCGGGGCACGGAATCCCGCAGAACTTCAAACCCGCCGGGCAGCAGGTCGATGACCGCGACATTGCTGACGCTCTTCCCGTCAAGGGCGCGAATCCTCAGTCTGACGGTAATCTCTTTTCCCTGTTCGAAGCTGGTGATCTCTTCCCCGCCATCGTTCAGATATTCCCGCATGATCTCAAGTCCTTCCCGGACTTCTTTTTCCGGAAACCGGCGGTCGAAACCGGCCTGCGAGACGATATAGTAAACGGCTTCCGGGGAGGTGATCTCAATCCTGCTCACGTCGGTTGCAAATCTGCTGTTCGGAAACGGGGACGGATCGCTCGGCAATTGGCTTACACTGCCATCGGTTCCTGCGACTGCGGTAAAATCTATCAGCTCGGTGAAGTCCATGCCCAGCCTTTTGCTGTAGGCGCCCAGGGCCAGAATACTGTAGGCGGCGGCGATGGTATTGTATTCGCCATGGAAGACGGGTTCGACAAAGCGCAACAGATCTTCGCCGGCCAGCTTGCTTGTTAAAGACTCGAAGTGATTGGCCAGCAGATAGACATATTGGGCATCTCGGGTGAGAATGGAATGAAAGTCCCCGTTCTGCAGATCCGTTTTGGAGCCCATCCGGTAATGACTGATCAGCTCTTCCGCTGCCTCTCTTTTCTGGAGCAGCTGGTAGGTGGCGGCCATGTATACCGCAGTCAGATCTTCCTTCCAGTATTTATTATGCGCGCGCTCGAGATAGGTCTGGAGATGGACCAGATAATTGGTGCTGACGGTGCCGAGGCGGGTCAGCAGGTAGATGGCATTGGCGCGGACCCTGGCCTCGGCGAGGCTGTTGCAATCCCGGCCCGCATAGGCGTTCAGGAAATCCTTGCCCCGCTGCATCATATCGGAAGGCACGGGATAGCCCAGATCTTGCGCCTCCAGGAGAAAGTGCATCACGTAAATACTGGGGTATGCCGCGGTATTGCGGCCTCCGGGCCAGAATGAGAAGCCGCCGTCGGCCAGCTGCCGCTGCCGCAGTTTACCGATCAGCACGGTAAAGCTGTCGCGCACCGCCTTGCTTTGCGGTTCGAAACCGGGATGGGTCATCAGACCGACCAGCGGAAAGACCTGGCTGACCACCTGTTCCGTACACCCGTGCGGGAAGTTTTTCAGATACGAGGAGAGGCCGTCGACCAGAACCAGCGGACTGGCGGATGCCGCGACCCGCTGTTCGGCAAGTTCGGGGAATATTTGTCGCGGAATTTCAACCTTCACTTTGCCGCTGTCGGTAAAGCCGCTGGAAAAGCTGGTGTCATAAGGCATCGCCGGGCGGACACTGAGACCGCTGGTCCGCCGGCCCACCCGGTCACCGAGTTCGGCAACGAAAGCGAGCGAGGCCGCGCCGAGCTTTTCCCTGACCCTGACCTTGAATGTGGTCTTGCCCTCATCGCCTTCGCCGATCACAAGCGAGGTCCTGCTTTCACCGACTATCTCCAGGTGCTCGGAGGGGATGATTTCGATATCGACTCTTGCCGTCGGCCCCGAGTTTTCCACAAGATTGGCGATACCGACCGTGGTTTCGAAAATATCTCCCGGTGCGGCCTGGGTGAGCACGTTGGGCGAAATCACAAACGGGCCGCGAACCAGAGTTGCCGACTCATTAACTCCCATGGCGTCTTCGCTGACCGCCACGGCCATGACCCGCAATGTTCCGGCAAAAGAATCCGGAACCGTAAACGACACGACCCTCTCCGAGGCATCGGCGTCAAGAATTCCGGACCAGAATACCGCCGGGGTGTCGACCATCCGGGCAAACGGATTCAGATTTTTGGCGAGGGCCATCTTTGCTCTCTCGCCACCGCCGCTGGCCGAGACGGCCTGGACCAGGTTGAAGTCCGGCAGGATCAGATCGAGTATCTGCAAGGTCGTGACGCCCAGCGCTCTTTTCCGGAGAAAATGGTCGAGGGGGGCGGGGGTCTTATAATGGGCAACCTGCAGGATCCCTTCATCCACCGCGAAAACCACGATGCGGGAAGGGCGCGAGGTCTGATAGGAGATTTCCATTTTCCGGCCCGGCTCGACCTGGTCGGGGACTTTGAGGTCCACTGCCACCTGCCGCTTGCTTCTGTCGATGGTGAACGGCGCGACTGCATAACTCAACGGGCTCATGAAAATCTCCCGCGAATCCGGGCTTCTGATGAAGGCCACGTTCAGGTACGCGTTCCCTTCGAGATCGGCAGGAACCTGGATAGTCTGCATGGAACTCGCGGTATCGGTCGAGAACCATTTATGGGCATGGACCCGGTCGCTTTCGATGGTGATCAGACCGGACCCGGTGTAAGGCGCGGTGATGTTCAGCTCGATGATCTCGCCGGGCCGGTAATCAGCCTTGTTCAGCTTGAGCTGCAACTCCGCGTTCTTTTCCAGGTTTCCCGTCAGGTTGGCGTGGCCGACGATGGTGAATTTGATTCTGCTGAGACGCAGGCCCGATTCCCCATAGATTTCCAATGCGAAATCGCCGGGAACGGCGGTGGGGACGAGGTATTTGGTCGTCCCCTCCCGGGTAATATCAATGGCGCCGGTGATGATTTCCTTTTCCCGGGTCACGGTCTGGTACTGATAGGTGCCGTTTTTCTGTTTGACCAGGGTCGAGACATGCTGGATTTCAACCAGGCGGGTGGCGAGCCCTTCTTTGTCCAGCCGCTCCAGCCGGGGATCCACGGCAATCAGTTCGATTGTGCGATCCGTGCCTTTGTTGATATAGTCCAATGTGCCGTCACTCTTGTAGCCCACCAGATAGGGCAGAGGGGAGAGCATGGCGCTGTTGCGGGCGGACACGCTCCTGCCGCCGTCCGGCTCGAACCCTTCCACGCTGAAGTTCAGGACATAGGTCCCTTTATCGAAACGGTCCAGGGGGATCTCGAAAGATGCCCGCCCCTCTGCATCGGTTCGGGTGTCTTCAAGAGTCTCGGTGATGGTCAGCGGCTTGTCTTTCCGGTCACTGAAAGGGTCGTGGAAGGTGTAATCCTTATATTCCTTAAATCTGAAGCCGGTCGGGGCCACACTGATCTGCCCGGATATCTTCCGGTCCTGGGCCGGGGTCCCGAACAGGTTGGCAAGTTTGATCCGTGCCTGGATCATCTCGCCGGTAAACCACCCTTTTTGCTCGGCGCCGATCAGTCGGCTTTCCATTTTCAGGGTGTCCGGTTGAAATTCTTCCACCCGGAACCCGGCGCTGCCGATCATTTCACCGCGGTACCCGTTGTCTCTGACGAGATAGACGGCCAGCCGATAGGCCCCGGTTTCGGTCGTCGGATCGGTGGCATAGGAAAAATCAATGAACCCCTTTTCGGGAAGCTGTATTTTCTCGACTTTCGCATCGTTGTTGCGCGGGTTAGTCACGACCAGCTCCAGCGGGATGGTGTCAATATTGGCCAGATCTTCCCTTTTGACGATCACGCCTGCCTTGATCTCTTCACCCGGCCGGTAGATGCCCCGGTCGGTAAAGGCATAGGCCGACAGCCGATTGGCGCTTATTCCGTCCGGGTTGTTGCCGCCCACGTCAAAACCGGAATAGTTGATCTGGCGGGATGAGCGGTTGAAGGGAATAAAGGAAATATCATTGCCGGTCTTCACCACATAGACACTCGGTTCTTTTTCCCGATGAAAATCCCTGGTCCCGGCAAAGCGGACATGGCCGTCATTTCCGGTGACCGCCGTATACAGGGGCAGACCGTTCAGGCCGAGAAGTTCGACGATGGCGTTATTCACCGGTTTGCCGGTTTTCATCGACTGCACAAAAACATCATGGGAGGTATCGGAATTGTTTTTTATCAAGAGTCCCAGATCGGTAATGAGGATCAATCTCTTGTCGGTCCTGCCGTGGACCTCCCGGTCTGTCTTCTTGTCCCAGCCCTTGATCTCCATGAAGAACAGCCCGAACGCTCCGGAACCGTTGGTGAGATAGCGGGAGAGATCCACCGCTGAGTAGTTTGCCTCTTTGGGGTGGGCGGGTTTGAGGGCGAGAATCTCTTCGTGGAATTCAGCGAGGTTCTCTTTGTCAAAGGCATAATTTCTGAAATAGGGGTCATTGATGTCGCCGCTGGTCTGGCTGACCAGATGCGCAATCTGCCCGGGCAGGACCCTGCCGATCGATATCTTGAGATGCTTGTGCCCTCTGGCCAGGAGACTCAATTTGTGGTCACCGGAATTGGTCAGGATTGAGCCTTCTCCGACAATCCTGACCTCTTTCGGATAACGGGGGATGGCAAGAACATTGTCATAGAAGGATTCCTGGATGAAATTATTGACCGATCTGAGCCCCTCATCGATCCGGACATAGAGAGAGCGCCCTTCCGGCGCGTCATAGCGGAAACTGTATTCTCTGGCGGAATCCTGCTCGTTGGGGATCAGGGTTACGGCCACTTTTTCAGAATCGGCCAGTACTGCCGGGGTCACTTCACGGGGGCTGCTCCAGGACTTGGAATTACGTCCGGGATTGCGCTCGGGGAGCAGATAAACCGATAGTTTGGACAACAACTCCTCTTCCGCGATGAAGTCGGTGAAACCGAGCAGCAGCAGCTGTTCGGGTTCCTGTTTTTCGTTGGGGACAATTCTGGTCGAGGTGTCGGTTATTTTAAGAAAACTGAAAATACTGGGAATCAACACCTCCTTGCCCAGCTTTTCCTCCGAACCATTGCCGCCGATGGCCGGTTTGACTCCATCGTCAATTTCCAGACGCATATAGTTGGCTTCCCGGGGCAGTTGCACCGGAACGGAGTGAACATACGCCTCCCGTTGGTTTTTATCAAAATCAACGGTGTAGTCATATTTCCGGGCCATTACATTCATCGTCGAACCGGAGGGTCGCATGGTCAGAGACAGTTTTCCCAGGAGGCTTTCCTTGTCAACCGGATGGGTGAAGGAAAGGGTGGTGACGATTTTTCTGACCGAGGGGGTCTGGGGTTCCTGATAAAATTGCAGTTCGCTGATGGCAACCTTGAAAGGCTGGGTGGTGAAGGAACAGGATCCGGTTTTCAGGCGGGTTTCTTCGGTAAATATGGATTTTTCAAGATCGATCTTGTATGCAACCCCGGCCGGCCAGTCTCGTTGAGGTTTGAAAACCAGACGTCGGTCGCCCTGCCATTTCCATTCCCCGGGAATGGCGGGGCTCATCTTGATCCCCTGGTTTACGGGTTTGTCGATCAAATCTATACGGGCCACGGAAGGAGGCCCTTCGGGCCGTCGCCGGCCGGGTTTCAGACTCCGGTAGTCGTAGTTGAATACAATCGACAAGTTGTCGGGCACGGGATTTTCAACATTGGGAGTAAGTCCGGGAGGGGCAATTGATGCATCAATCAGAATAGGCTTCGGCAAACTCAAGTAGTATTGATAGCCGATAAAGAAGGCGACAAGCATGGTCACGCTGGCCCATGATGCCTTGGGGCTTTTTTTGCTGACTTGAATTATGGAACTGAGCCAGAGCGGCGGAGTCCAGGTGAGTCGTCCAAAGAGAAAGCCAAGAACACGTCCCGGGAAGCCCAGAATTTTTTTCAGCATAAGTCCTTCCGATTTTCTTGAATTAAGGGGAATGAGCGGCATCTGTTGGACAAGCTACAACAAAGGGTGTGGCAATTCAAGGAAATAACCGGGGTGAATCTGCAAAAGACTCCGAAGCGGAAGGGGATTTCAAAAAAGGTTTGCGGTTGTGTGGAAATCTTACTCAGGAGAGATGGTTTGCCGGAATGGAATAAATAGTAACTCTGATCTTTTCATATCATTCTTCTTTATACTCCGGGTAATGCTTCTCCAGGCATTTATCGCAGATGCTGTGGCTGAACTGGGCCTCGGAATGGTCTGAGATGAATTTTTCAAGCTGGTTCCAGTAGCCTTTGTCGTCCCGGATTTCCTTGCAGTGCATGCAGATCGGCACAATGCCTTTCAGTGTTTTGATCTCGTCAAGCGCTTTCTGGAGTTCCCGGTTTGCGGCCTTTAATTCTCTGGTGCGCTCTTCCACCTTCTCTTCCAGATGATCAAACTGGTTTCGCAGTTTGTGTGACATGGTATTGAAAGCGGAAGCCATTTCTCCAAATTCACGGGTGATCGGCAGGGGGATTTCTTCGCCGAGAAGCCCATCGTTTTCGCTGATCTCCAGGGCCTTGTTTTTTAATCTGGTTATCGGTCCCAGGATTACAAACCGGTAGACCACATACTGAACGGCAAAGAGAAGCAGTAGCGTGGATATGAATATCTTTGACAGGTATCTGGAAAACCGGTCTGCCTTGGCGTAAGCGTCTGAGAGTGGCACCCGGATAGAGATCGCGGAGACCACCTCATTTGCACGGCGATTAAAACTCCGCTCCGGGCCATAGAGACCGACCAGGTGCTTTGGCGCCTTGTCCGGTGTGCTGTGGCAGCGGAGGCAGCTCTCCTCCATGACCTCTCCGCGCCGCAGGGTGACATAATAAAATGCGCCATCCAGGTTGCGGATCAATGATCGATATTTCAGCTCCGGATCTCCATTCAACTCTTCGATAAACGCTTTTTCAAAGGCGTCGGCCTCGTTTTCGGGGCTGCGGGCATTGATGGCGCACTCTTTGTAATAATACCCCTCGTCATTCAGCGCCTTAAAGTGTTTATCAATTTCTCTTACCGCGTGGGTTGAAGACATCCAGGATGGGTCAAAATAGCTGTCGCTGCGGACCGGTTCGGTAAGTGCAAACACTTTTGGTTTGAGGGTGTGGGAAAAATAGGCGTGGGTTGCCAGGTTGCGGTCCAGCAGAATCTTTGCCTTGGTTTCTGCCTCAAAGAGCGCCTGTTGCTGTTCCTGGGTATGGATCACATTGACGAGATAGGTGGCCGCGCCGGCAAAAACAACGGCAAGGCCGAAATTTAAATAAATTCCCAGACCCGGGCGGCGTTTATTCTTTTTCTGATGATCGATCACTTAAATACGTTACCCGATGAGGATTATTCTGATTCTGTTACAATATTCAGTCGAGGAGGGATGGTCGCCTGTAAGCAATGAGATACATGATATGAACGGTGACAGTGTTGGTTCACAGAGTAGAGCCAATCCCGGCCAGCACTTTCTGCTCCTTATTAGGGTCTAATAGAAAGGGAACTGAAGTCAAGAAAATTACTGGAGAAATACTGGCGGGGTAAATTTGAAGACCAAAGGTGATATTTCGGCAACGGCATGTTTCCCGAATCTGTTCCCGAAGCTGTCTGCAAGGATTGAAGCAAGCTGCCGGGCCGCTTTTACGGGCAGAGGGGAGTCTTCTCCGTTTGGGAGGTCCTTCCTTGAGATGTGTTCACTTCCGTCCCGGGAATGACCGGAAGCGTTTTCAGGGTGGGAGAGAGGGGGGGTTGTCCTGAAGAGCAAAACAGGTACAGGGAGTGATTGAGTGATGAAGGGGTTTTATGCAAGTATGATTCTGGTTCTTGCGCTGTTGACTGGCTGTATGAAGCAGATCCCGTATGAACCTTCACAGATCGAAAATTTTTTTGCCCGATCGGAAAATATTCAGCTTGAATTTACTACCGATAAGGGACGACAGGTCGCATTTTACGTGCCGCCTATTAAAAATCCGGATGTTCCCCCTGAGCGAATCGCTCTCCTCTACCCCGGGATCGAATCCGTTGCCCTGGGGTGGATGCGCTTCATCGAGATGGAGAAGAGTGAACGCACGGGATATCTGCTGATAGATTATCCGGGCCGCGGGCTTTCCGAGGGGACGATGCGTCCCGAAGAGAATTATCTCAATAGCGAGGGGGCGCTCCTGGCGCTGGCAAAGCATTTCGGCTTAAAGCAGCTGGAAGCCGAATACAGTCTCATGGGCCACTCTTTCGGGACCGGGGCCGCTCTGCAGTTCGCAGCCCGCCATCCGGTTCGGAAGATTGTTCTGGTGGCCCCTTTTACTACCCTGCGAAAGGCGGTAGCCGTCAAGTCATGGATCCTTTCAATACTGATGCCTGCACAGATCGATAACAGAAAACTCATTCAGCATATTCTCAGTTCAGACTCTCCACCGGAAATCATCATTTTACATGGCGCAGAGGATACGTCTTTACCTGTTACAATGGGGCGGGAACTCGCCGCAATTGATCCCGAAAGGATTGTGTATCATGAATTCCCGGAAGATGATCATGTGACCATTCTGACCAGTCAAAGAGATCTGATATTCAGCGGGTTAAATGGCAGCGAATAAGATCATGAGCATATTTATTCCAAAGTCTTGAGTTTCTCTTCAAGTCTTATCATATGCTGTTGCCATATCTCTTTGAATGTTTTGTAATTGTGATTTCCGGGGATAGAAAAATAATTCCCCTCCTTTAGGCTATGGGAAAAGAGTTCGGGGCCACTGCCTGTCATCAAATCATCTTCACCGAAACCGAGATAGATCTCAGGGTATCTTTCTCTTTCAGTCTCATATTCTTTTATCCAGCTCCATATGAGATATTGCCAGTCATTTTCACGGTCTGAAGGGACGGTCCAGTCGGTCAATCCACCGGCTTCTTTGATCTCCGAAAGAATGTGATTCCAACCCAGAAAAGGGCTTATCAGGATTACACCTTCCACATCATTTTTGTACCGGCGGATATGAAAAAGGCTGCCAACTCCTCCCATTGAGAAACCTGCCAGCCAGATATTTCGGTATCCTTTTGCTCTGGCCGGGTCGATAATGTCTTCTTTTAATCTTTCCTCCAGGATTTCTGCTTTGTAATAGCCGAAATGGGCATCCGGAACCACAACATCAAAAGGGATCCCTCTTTTTCTGACTTCCTCGATAATTCCCTGTTTTTCGAAATCCTGGTGGCTGCCGCCTCGCCCCCTTAAAAGTATCAGGAGGTTCTGATGATCTACAGCATCCATTTTGCCATACTCAAGAACCGGAATCGGGACCTCAAGGGAGGTACAGCCGCCTGAAATAAGGGCCAGAAGCAAGGTTGCTATGAGCAGGTATCTACTGGTCATCATGTTACTTCAGGAGCAGTTGTGCATCTTCCTGGAAATGTACCCGCCAGGGATAAAGATCCTCGAACTTATCTATTTCCTGACGGGCGACCCATTCAAGATCTTCTCTGGCCTTTTCTTCTTCGCCAAGAATAGGATAATAATACTTGCCACGAGCCCACCTGGAGAGAAGCCTTTTCTCTCCCTTCTGCACAGCCATATTCATGTAGTAATCTCCTTTGCTTTTCGATCCGCCCTTGAATTTTGGAAGAGCGTAATAACAGATTACTTTGGCAAATTCTACACCTCCATTACCGAATTCCGGGGCCACCTGTTCAAGATGATCCAGGACCACCAATGCCCTGTGCAGCCATTCAAGATTGACTATTTTCCCCGGTAAAGACATGCCTTCCTTGAATTCGTATTGCAATGCCGTGACCCAGAAAAACATCGCCTCGGCTTCTCTGGCGGTAAGTGGGCCGATTGCTTCCCATGGTTTTTTCCCTTCGTTAATCAGGGCTCTAAAATCACTATTTGTATACATTGCCTTTTCGGCATAGACCATCGCCTGGCGAAAGAGGTCAGATTTTTGCCGGCGACCTTCGGTATAGGCAGTACCCAAAAGAATGGTTTGAGTGCTTAGCATTTTGAGAGCATCATAATCTCCCGAATTTTCCTCTACTATTTTTTCAAAGGCCTTGATTGATGTCCTTAAAGATGTTTCGTCATCGGCTTTTTCCAATACACTCTGTGCCTCTTCAGATAACTGGACTGAAAGGGCGGTGGGTCGATCAACATCTTGTTCATGAAAGGCGGGGCTCCATTTCATGGCACAACCGTTGATGAAAAGAAAGAGAGGAAGCAGGAGCAAATATCCAGATGTTTTTCTCATTTTTTCCCTTTTGGATAATTGTTTGAGTAAGGGCTCAATATGATAGACTCTATGTTCCTGGACAGTATATCTCAACAAAAAAGGTCATTTGGAAAAAAAGTCAGCCAGAAAGAAACTTTTGCAGGTAATATCCTCGTAAGACATGCTTGGCCATTTAAAATGGTGATATTTTTTTTCTTGTGCCAAGATTGAATTGAAAAGGTGATCGTCCATGCGCGTGGTATGTGTTTTTATTTTATTAATGGTCTCACTCCTGACAGCGTGTATTCCCATGAAAGATACTTCCATTGAACCCCTGCAGACTGTTGAAAAGGTTGATCTGGAACGATACCTCGGTGAATGGTATGAAATAGCCCGCTATCCCAACCGCTTTCAGCAAGATTGCCCGGCCAGCAAGGCCACCTATTCGCTGCTGCCATCCGGAAAGATCGAAGTGCTCAATGAGTGTTATGATCATGATTATCAGCATGTTCTGCGTTCGGTCAAAGGCAAGGCGCGGATTGTTGACCAGAGTACCAATGCCCGGCTTAAGGTCACCTTCTTCTGGCCGTTTTCCGGAGACTACTGGATCATTGATCTGGGCGACAATTATGAATATGCGGTGGTCGGTCATCCCGACCGTAAGTATTTGTGGATTCTTTCCCGCACTCCGGAAATGTCGGAGGACCTGTATGGAAAGATCAGCGAAGGGCTGATAAGTCAGGGATATGATCCCGCCCGTCTTGTTCGGAGATAACCGGCGGGCGGCTATGTTTATCTGCAGGTATCGTCTTTATTGGTCTTGAAATAAGTCTCCAGTTTGATTTGTGCTTCTTCCTGCTCTTCAGGGGAAAGGGGCTTGTACCCCCTGCCGTAATCCCAGCCGTAACCCCAGCGGTACCAGTTGTAAAAATAGGGGCTGCCGCCGAATCTGACCCCGTTATAAACGGTGTCGGCCAGAATGGGGTCGCCGGTTTTCTCCAGAATACAGCTCTGCAGTTTCCGGTCGGCCTCTTCCCGTTCTTGTTTGCTGCCCCCTTTCCAGTAGGAAGTATCATGCTCGAAACAGCATTCGCACCAGTCCGCTTTAGTGATCAGGTTCCGGTCGGGGAAGAGGGAGCAGCCGTCGCTGCTGAAATCGGCAAGCCGGCGACCTTGGCTGCATGCACTTACAAGAATCAGCAGCAAGATCAGCCAGGAAAGTTTATGGAAAACAATCAGGTGTTTTTTGAAACTCCTCGCGGCAGATAAGCGCCAGACTTCGAGCCACAGGGAATCTCCGTATGGAAGGTTGTTTTCATCAGATTCGCTCACTAACCCCACAGCAGATAGCGAACTATGTGAGACTCGGAGTCTCCTTACAGTCGCTCCCTCGAGCTGCGGGGATTGCACCCCGCAAGGGGGCATAAATTTATCGCTTTGGATGTTCATACGGAATTTCCGGGCCTTTTCTGATTAACTATCTAGAATTATTGAATTTATACTCTTTTGTGATTTTGAAGACTATCGGGCTCAGTAACAGGAGGCCGATCAGGTTGGGGATGGCCATTAAAGCATTCAGGGTGTCGGCCAGGAGCCAGACAAAATTGAGTTTCAGGACGGTCCCGGTGAATACCGCAATGACCCACAGAACCCGGTATGGCTTGATGACTCTGGTGCCGAAAAGATACTCCAGGCATTTCTCTCCGTAAAAGGCCCAGCCCAGCATGGTGGTGAAGGCAAAGAGGGTGATGCCCAAAGAAACCCCGTGACTGCCGAGATGAGGCAAACCCATTTCAAAGGCTTTGGAGGTGAGGGCCGCGCCACTGGTTCCGTTGGTCCAGAGGCCACTGATCACGATGACGAGGCCGGTAATGGAACAGACGATGATGGTGTCGATGAAGGTGCCCAGCATGGCGATTGATCCCTGGCGCACCGGATCGGTGGTCTTTGCTGCGGCATGGGCGATCGGTGCGCTGCCGAGCCCTGCTTCATTGGAGAAAACCCCCCGGGCGACACCCTTGATGACCATGCCGAGAAAACCTCCGGCAGCAGCGGTACCGGTGAAGGCCTGGGAGAAGATCTCGCCGAAGGCAGCCGGAATCTGGCCGATATTCATGACGATAATGATCAGGCCGCCGAGCGTATAAAGAATGGCCATGAAGGGGACCAGCTTGCCGGCGACGCTGGCAATACGTTTAATTCCGCCTAGGATGACCGCGCCGACGAGAACCGCGAGGACCACCCCGGTAGCCATTTTCGGAATATTATAGCTGCTCTGCAGGGCATCGGCGATGGAGTTGGACTGGACCATGTTGCCGATCCCGAAGGCGGCGATTGAACCGAACAGGGCGAAAAGAAAGCCGAGCCAGGCCCATTTTTCGCCAAGCCCGTTCCTGATAAAATACATCGGGCCGCCGACGTGATCGCCGTTGGCGTCAACTTCACGAAATTTCACCGCGCAGACCGCTTCGGCATACTTGGTGGCAAGGCCGACAATTGCCGTGATCCACATCCAGAAGATCGCCCCGGGACCACCCACCGAAACAGCCGTGGCAACACCGGCAATATTTCCGGTGCCGATGGTGGCGGAAAGGGCGGTCATCAGGGCGTTAAAGGGGCTGATCTCTCCCTCTTCTCCGGTTTCCTCCCGTCCTTTAAAGAGCATTCTGAAACCGTAGGCCAGTTTCCGGATCGGCATGAAGGCGAGCCCCGCCATCAGGAAAGCACCGACTCCGACGATCAGGATCAGCATCGGGTATCCCCAGACTATGCTATTGAGGTGATGAAAAATATTGGTGATTGTATCCACGCAACGCCTCGGGTGAAAGTTTACGGAAGATAAGCCTGGTCGCATGTATGAGGCAGGTATTATAACAGAGAAAAATCATCACGCCAGTGGATCAGGTGATGCGGGAGAAAGGGGGGAGAAGGCTATTGGAGATGATTACTCTTTTTGATCCAGCTCTTTCCTGACCGCCTGGGCCAGTTCTCTGAGGACCAGGGGTTTGGTCAGGTATGTGCTGATCCCCGCCTCCCGGACTTCTTTTTCAATGGCCGGCCCGCCGTGCCCGCTGCAGAGGATGATCGGGATGTCCCGGCGGGCTGCGAGCATTTTCACGGCCAGCTCGAGGCCGGTCATTTCAGGCATCGTCATATCGGTGATGACCAGATCAAAGGAATCCGGTGCGGCGAGAAAGGCCTGCAGGGCGGCAGTGCTTCCGGGAAAAGTCGTGACCCGATATCCGAAGTTCGCAAGCATTTTCCTGATCATTGAAGTTATCTGGGGTTCGTCGTCTACCACCAGCAACCTCTCGGTGCCTCTGGGAATGGCCATCGGGGTCTCAATTGCCGGGCAGACCGGAGAGGCTGCGGTTTCAATTTCCGGCAGATAGATGGAGAAGGTCGAGCCCTTCCCCGGTTCGCTGTAAACACTGATATGGCCATGGTGGGCCTTGACGATCCCATGCACCACCGCCAGACCCATCCCCGTGCCTTTCCCTTCTTCCTTGGTGGTGAAATATGGTTCGAATATTCTGTCGATCACCTCTTTTTTCATCCCGCAGCCGGTGTCGCTTATTTGCAGTTTCAGGTAGCGCCCGGGAGTCATCTTGTAACCAAGGACCTTTGCATCTTCCTTATGGATTTCAACCTTGTGCAGGGAGATCGACAGGACGCCACTCCGGTCACGCATTGCGTGATGGGCGTTGGTGCAGAGGTTCATGATCACCTGGTGGATCTGGGTGGGATCTGCCTGCACACAGCCGCAGCTTTCGCTGAGGTCCTGATCGATCCGGATGGTGGTGGGGATGGTCGCGCGAATCAGCTTCAGGGATTCTTTCAGAATGGGCTTGATATCGAGGGGTTGACGGTTGGAATGCGACTGGCGGCTGAAGGCCAGAATCTGGGTCACGAGCTCCTTGGCTCTCAGTCCGGCTTTCAATACTTCAGCCAGATAATCGGATATTTTGTCCTCTGCAGGCGTTTCCAGACGGGCCAGTTCAGAATAACCGATGATCGCGGTGAGGATGTTGTTGAAGTCGTGGGCAATGCCGCCTGCCAGGGTGCCGATGGCCTCCATCTTCTGGGCCTGCTGCAACTGAAACTGCAGGTCCTGGCGCTCCTTGTCGGAATGTTGCCATTCAATGACCATGGCCACTCGCCGGGCGAGAATGTCCATGATTTCCCTGGTGAAATCCTGAACCACGATCTTTTTCCGGGAAAAAGCGACCAGGATGCCTACGGTCTCGCCTTCGCGTAACCGGACAGGGGCGCCCAGATAACTCTCGATCCGGTTTTCCACAAGATATCTGTCGGTGGGAAAAAGATCGGCAACTCCTTCAGGGAAAAAGCAGAAACCTTTGTTTGCAACATCTTGGCAGGGTGTTCCGGCGAGATTATACCACGCGATATCTTTGCGGATTTCCCCATCGGTCAGCATGGCGCAGACATCAACTTTTTCATGGGCAACAATTTTACCGATCAGGACATATTCAATCTGGAAAACAGTCTGACACGCCTTGAGAATATTGACAAAGATATCCTCATCCGTCATCCCGGCGGGGCTGGTGGCCAGCACCTTGAACACTTCCTCTCTTTTCTTAAGTTCCCGGCTGTACTGTTCGAGTTTTTTCCGCTGCAGATAGAGATCGAGGAAGACCTTGACCTTGCCGATCAGGATCTGCGGCACGATGGGTTTGACGATGAAGTCAACCGCCCCGCTCTCAATGCCCTTGATCAGGTGGGATTCCTCGCGGTAGATGGCCGAAACGAAGATCACCGGCAGGTACAGGAGTTTTTCCTGCTGGCGCATCAGCTCAACCATTTCAAAGCCGTCCATGCCCGGCATCTGGATGTCCACCAGGGCCAGGGCGTACTCCTGGTCCAGAAGCAGGGTCAGCGCTTCATTGCCCGAGGCTGCCCGGACAAAATCCGCCGCGAGGCCGGAGAGCACTTTTTCCAGGGCGACCAGGTTTTCCGGTTTGTCGTCAACCAGAAGGATTTTCGGCCGATTGCTCATATCCACACCCGGATCAGGGAGAGCAGCTTTTCTATTTCCACCGGTTTGGCAAGATAGTCGGAAGCGCCCGCTTCGATACATCGGTTCCGGTCGGCGGGCATTGCCTTGGCAGTCAGGGCGATGATCGGGACCTTGGCATAGTCCTTCATCTTCCTGATCCTGCCGATCGCCTCGTAGCCATCCATGACCGGCATCATGATGTCCATGATGACCAGGCTGATATTCTTTTCCCGGCCCAGGATCTCCAGGGCCTTTTTGCCGTCCGGCGCCTGGTGGACCTTGACTCCGCTGTCTTTCAGGATCTTCGAGAGGGCGAACATGTTGCGCATGTCGTCATCGGCGAGGAGGATTTCCTTGTCCTGGAGTTCCTTCTCGTAGTTCCTGATGCTTGCCTCCCGCTTCCTCTTTTCCTCCGGGAGGTCGTCGCTCATCTTGTGGAGGAAGAGTTCCGCTTCGTCCATCAGCCTTTCGGAAGAACGGGCGGTCTTCAGAATAATGGAGTTCGCGTAACGTTTGAGGGTGTATTCCTCTTCCTGGCTCAGTTCCTTGCCGGTGTAGACGATTACCGGCGGTTTTTCATCGAGGGCGGAAATTTCCTGCAACACCTCAAAACCGTTCCTGTCCGGCAGGGACAGATCGAGAATCATGCAGTCATATTCTCCGCCACGCAGTTCGGCCAGCGCCTCATTGCCGCCGGCCACCGCCGTGACCGCAACGGTATCGCTGGCGGTCATTTTCATGAGCGATTTTCGCAAGACATCATCATCCTCGACAATGAGCAGTTTTTTGACTTTCCGGGCAAAGACCGCTTCGATTCTACCGAAGGCGGCATCGATATCTTCGGCGCTGGACGGTTTGAGCAGGACCCCCATGGCGCCGCGGCTGGTCCCGGACTGGGCGGATGGATCTCCGGAGATGATATGGACCGGAATGTGCCGGGTTTTTTTGTTCTTCTTCAGGGTGTTGAGCACGTCCCAGCCCGACATATCCGGAAGAATCAGGTCAAGAATGATCCCGTCCGGCCGGTACTGCTCGGCCATGACCAGGCCGGAAACCCCGCCGCCGGCGTGGAGAAACCGGTACCCACGCTGCTGGCAGAGTCTTTTCAGGATGGCGGCGAAATCCGGATCATCTTCAATGACCAGCATGACCCGGTCTTTTTCACTGATATTCTGTCGATCATCGTCGATACTCTGCACTTCGGGAGCGGCTTTCCTGCTCCTGGCGACGGGTTTATCCGGGTCTTGTTCCGGCAGCTCGTTCTCTTCGGGCCGGGCAGTGTTTGCGGCCTGCGGTTTCTCCGGATTGAATTCCAGCGGCAGATAGAGATTGAACACCGAACCCTTGCCGACCTTGCTGGTGAGGGTGATTTCCCCGCCAAGCAGTTTGGCCAGCTCCCGGGAAATCGACAGGCCAAGACCGGTGCCGCCGAACTCCCGCGAGGTGGAGCCGTCCGCCTGCTGGAAGGCCTCGAAGATCTCCTGCTGTTTGTCTTTCGCCACCCCGATTCCGGTATCGGCAACCCTGAACAGCATCACGTTCTCCCGGTCGGCGAAATCCCCCGCGAGACCGCCGGCCGGGTCCGCCATCATGATGTCCACCTTTACGCCTCCTTTCCGGGTGAACTTGATGGCGTTGCCGCAGAGGTTGCGCAGGATCTGCACGACTTTCTGGAAATCGGTGGTCATCGTCGGGGGCATTTCCGGCGCGATACGGATCGAAAAATCGAGTTTCTTGTCGGCGGCCAGGTGGGAAAAGCAGTCGGTGAGGTTTGCGGCGAGATCTTCGAACGGCACGGCGGCTGGGTTCACGTCCAGCCGGCCGGATTCGATCTTCGCCAGATCGAGGATCTCGTTGATCAGTTCCAGCAGATCGTTGCCGCCCTTGTAGATAATGGTGAGCGATTCCAGTTGTTCTTCACTCAGGTTCTTCTTTTTATCGGCGAGCAGGTCCTGGGAGAGGATGAGCAGGCTGTTCAAGGGGGTCCGCAGTTCATGGGACATGTTGGCGAGGAATTCCGACTTGTATCTGCTGCTGATTTCAAGCTCGCGGGCCTTCAGCTCCAGATGGGTCCTGATGTCTTCCAGCTCGACGTTTTTCTGCCTGATCTCGTCCTGCTTCAGGGCCATGAACTTGTTCTTCTCTTCCAGCTCCTCGTTGGTCACCCGCAGTTCCTCCTGCTGGGCCTGGAGGCTCTTTTCCGATCTTTCCAGGGAATTCGATTTCTCCTGCAGCTCCTCGTTGGAGACTCGCAGTTCCTCCTGCTGCGCCTGCAGGGCCTCCTGGGATTCCCGCAGTTCTTCATTGGCGGCCTGGAGTTCCTCCTGCTGGGTCTGCAGCTCTTCATTCTGCTGCTGTCCCTCCTGCAGCAGTTCGTTGATCCGGCTGTGAATCCGGGCGGAGTGAACGGCGATCGCGATGGTTTCCCTGCAGTTTTCGAGAAGCGCCAGATGGTCGAGTGAGAATTCATGGCAGGAGCCGAGCTCGATCACCCCGAGAACCTCACCTTCGTGGAGAAAGGGCAGAACGACGATGTTTGCCGGGCGGCAGTCGCCGAGTGAAGAGTTGACCCGGATGTAATCCTCCGGGATATCGGTGATCGAGATCAGTTTCCCGGAACGGGCCGCTTCACCGACCAGCCCCTGCCCGATTTGTATTGTATCGGCAAGGCCTTTGCGCAGATGAAAGGCGTAGTCGCCGGTCAGCCGCAGAGCTTGATTTTCGGTCAGCAGGTAAAAAGAGGCGATCTGGGCTCCGATCGTTCCGGCCAGATACGTGCAGACCTTCTCGGCGATGACTGCGGGATCAAGCTCTCCCCTGATCTTTTCCACCAGGCCGGCCTGGCTTTCCACCAGCCAGATCTGTCTTTTGTTCTGCCTGCTCATCCCGGCAAGACGTTCAGCCATATTGACCAGGGCGTGACCAAGGCGGTCGCCGGCAGAGTTCGGGTGCAGTTCGGTGTCATAATTCCCGCCGCCCACCTGGTCGGCAAAAGAGGCGGCCCGGCGCTGGCTTTCGATGACCTGCTGGCAGGACTCGGCCATTTCCCCCACCTCGTCCCGGCGGGAGAGTTCGATGTTTTCGTCGAGCTCACCCTTTGCCATCTTCTGCAAGATACCGGTCACCATCACGATCGGCGCCGAAAGATCATGGGCCAGGAGCAGACCGGTGAAGAGGGCCAGCAGCAGGGCGATGATGGATGAGGCCAGAACGATCAGGCGGCTCGCGGCCAGGGTTCCGGCAACGTGGGCCTGTTCCTCTGCCATGGACTGCTGGATCGCGGTTTCAGCCTGGTCGGAGGAAGCGACGACCTTCTGGTACAGAAGGTCGAATGCATCGTCTATTGCGGTGCCCGCCCCGGCATAGGAACTGTGGGTTTTGAGCCGCTCCAGCACCTGAGCGAGGAACCTTTCCAGGGTGCCGTCCAGGTTGGTTGCGGGAATATTTCTTTTTTTCAGGGTCCCGGTGATCGCCGCGAAGCTGGCGGTAAACTCTTTGACGATCCCTTCCGGATCGATCGAGCGGTCGCCGCCCAGGAATTCCTCGAAGAACAGGTGGGTGTCGGCAATCCTGAATTTCTGATAGTTTAAGGCGAGGCCGAGATCGGGATGCTGGACAGCCAGGGTGTCCAGATCCTGCTGGATTGATTCGTAGAGGCGATCGAAAGCCTGGTCTACGTCGGATCCTGCGGCAGAACCGCCGCTATGGAAGCTGTAACGCTTCTTGGCAAGTCTGATGAATTCTTCCAGGTATTGTCTGGTTTCCTCGATTTTCTTCCTGACCAGCGGGGAGTGGCTGGCGATGTACCGGCCCTCTTCGTTCTGCCCGCCGGATAAAATCGCGTCGCAATACCAGAGGGCCTGATCGAAATTCTTCCAGGAATTGCCGATATCTTCTTCCTGGTCGCCATTCAGGATCTCCTCCAGGATGAGGTGGCCCTGAGATGTCCAGTATTTCAGCTCCATGATCGCATCCACCAGCGGCGTCTCTTCGATCATGAACTTGTTGGCGCTGTGATCGATGGTGTTGACCTGGCGGACACTCAACACGCCGGTGATCCCGATGACCAGGCACAACAGGGCAAAACCGGCCAGGATCTTATTGCGGATATTGAGTTTCATTGTTTCGTCGGCTCACACGGGTTGGCTGGTCTTCGTTTCTGATGGCAGGGCATGGGCTCTCTCCGGGGGAACAGTAAAATCTTCTCAATTGTCTAGGGTACAAGTCAAGTTTTTCCGCAAATCAGGCCAATGAGAAAAGGCGCGATTTCAGGCAGCGGCAGCAGATGGTCGACCCGGCAAGCGTCAAGGGCTGCGCGGGGCATCATCGCGGCCTCCGCCGAATCCGGGTCCTGGACAATGGTCAGTCCGCCGCAGACCTGAATCGTCCGCAAGCCCCTGCTGCCGTCGTTATTGGCCCCGGTCAGGATGATGCCGATGACTTCCTTGCCGCAGGAATGGGCCGCGCTCTCAAAAAGGACGTCGATCGAAGGCCGGGAATAATTGATTCTCTCATCGGCAGACAGCGACAGGCTCAGGTCGTCTTCCAGGAGCAGATGGTAATTGGGCGGGGCCAGGTAGACGGTGCCTGGTCTGGCAAGCTCTCCGGGCTCGGCCTCTTTGACCTGAAGCCTGCTGAGTTTGTTCAGGTGAGCGGGTAAAAAGGCGTCGGCATCCGGGCTGGTATGCTGGACGATGAGAAGCGGAACCGGGAAGGCGGCGGGGAGTGGCTTCAGAAGCGTGCTCAGGGCGGTCAGGCCGCCGAAAGAGACGCCGATAACCACAATCTTGTATTGACCACGGATCATTGATACTTTTTCCGGTATATTTTTTCTTTCCCCGAAACTGTTTCGAAGGCGTCGGCATACTCAGAAAACTGCAGGGTTTCCTTGCTGCCCAGACAGAGAAAGCCTCCCGGGCAGAGAGAGTCGAGCATCAGTTTGAAAATTTTGTTCTGCAGATCCCGGTTGAAGTAGATCAGGACATTGCGGCAGACGATCAGGTGCATCTCGCCGAAGGCGGAATCGGTCACCAGGTTGTGATCGGCAAAGACGATTTTGTCTTTGAGTGAATTGTTCAGTTTGGTGAGGCCGTACTTTGCCGAGTAGTAGTCGGCAAAAGAATGTTTGCCCCCGGCTTTCTGGTAGTTCCCGGTGTACTCCTTGATCTCGTTGACCGGAATGATTCCTTCCCGGGCTTTTTCCAGGGCTTTCAGGCTCAGGTCGGTGGCGTAGATCTGGGCGCGGTCGAGGAGATTTTCCTCGGCGAGCAGGATGGCCATGGAGTACACCTCTTCCCCGGTGGCGCATCCGGCATGCCACACCCTGATAAACGGGTAGGTGAGCAGCAGCGGCGCCACCTCGCTTCTGACCGCTTTGAAAAAAGAGGGGTCGCGGAACATTTCGGTGACGTTGATGGAGAGGGTGTTCAGCAGTTCACCGAAAAAAGTGGGGTCGGTGAGGACCTTGTGCTGCATGGCCGAAAGGTTGTCCAGGCCCGACGAGGCGAAAAAATGGACGATCCTGCGTCTGACATGGGCCTTGCTGTAGTTGCGGAAATCGTAGCCGTGCTTCCGGAATATCGCCTCCAGGAGCAGGTCGATCTCGATTTTCTCATTCTCGGAAGTGTCGGTCATGCCTCATGGTCTGAAAAAACAGGGCCTGATGTCAAGCTTTAGGTTTTTTCAGTCCAACACAAAAGGGCTGGCAACAACTGGCCGGAGGAACAATGGCGAGGACCACCGATGACTTTGCGATTAATGACACCACCGAAACCCATCCGGGCTCCGATTTGTCTCAGGACCGGATGACAATATCTACTCCTAGGGTTTCAGCGCTGTTCTTGATGAGAATTTTCAGGTGAATCCGGCGGTCAGTATTGGGGGTCCGGTGGAGGAGTATATTTTTCCGACAGTGCATCGTTTGCAGAATAGTTCAGATAATAAAAGGCCGGGACGGCTTTCTTGTCCCGGCCTTTATTAATTCATCGGCTGCGGTTTTTAAAACACAAAACTCACTCCGGCCATGAGGCCGGTGCTTGAGAAATCGAATTCGTTCTCGCTCTCGCCATCAGTGTTGGAGGCGAGGCCTTTAAGTTCGGTGTAGAAGCCGAAATTTTCCGCGAACAGGAACTCGATTCCCATTGATGCCTGAAGGGCCGCATTCATATCGCGGTCGACATTGCCGATCCCGTCGTCGTATTTGGCGTGACCCCAGCCCAACCCGATCCCGAAAAAGGGGCGGATCATCTCGTGTGGCACAAAGTACTTTTTCGCTGTGAAAAGATAGACCTGGGTCCTGGTCATTCCGGTTGATGCGGGCGGTGTGAATTCATGTTTGAAGTTGGTGTACTCCATGCCGAGGCCCACATTTTTTTGGTTTCGGATCTCCCAGCCGATCGAGAAAATCTTGTTTCCCGAATCATCAAAGTCTCGCTGAACCCCGTCAAGCCGCTGTTTGTCATCCCAGAGATTTACTGCCCCGGATTTGACCATTACCGCGAAATCGGCGGCTGTGGCTGAAGTGGTCACAAAGAATGATACCAGGCAAATAATTCCTGACATAATAAACAACCGTGAAAAACTGCTTTGCACGTTTTTTTCTGCGTCCATTGTCGTCTCCCGAGTGATTTATGAGGTCTATCAAGCTGCGTGACCTCTAAAGTTTGATAATAAAAATAAGGGGTGTTTAAAGTCAAGGAAGATATCGGGTAATAAGTCACACTGCTTACATTATTGTTAATATTATCAATGTGTTGGGCGTGGCGATGTTCGGTCGTTAGAAGTGTTGGAAAGCAGTGAAATAGGTGTGCAATACATTGAAGATGTCAGGGTTCCGGGGGCGGATTATTTGACAGGAACCCCCCGGTCAGTATAAATAGTACTGGAGAAGTGAGGCAGGAGGGTCTTGTTGCGGCAATAATCTTCCTTTATTCTTGTTAATGCAGCAGGTGCTGCGCTGTTAAGGTCTGCGGTAATAAACTTACAAGAGGAGGTTACCGTGTCATCATCAATTCTTTTCAATATTGTCCCTGGCAACCCGGCAGTATCTGTTCTGGTTTTACTCGTCATCATCATGGCTCTTTTCTACTTCGCCAGGAACCCGGCCCACAAGAGCATAAGAGGAATTTTTCGGGTGATCAAAAACTTCATGCGGTTGGCATCGTATTCGGTCCTTCGCGCCGAAGGAAGGGTCGCGGCAAGAAACAGGGAGGTCATCCTGGCCGAAGGGCTGGAAGCGGTCAATCGGGAAATGGAACGCGAATTTCACCGGGTCGGGCTCGTTGTCGAGCGTGACCTGCAAGGGTACCCGGTACTGAACCGGAAACTCTCCGAACACATTGAGAAAATCGATCAGGACTACAGCGAAAGCACCGAGGTGCCTCCGACTCCGCCGGTCTGGATCAATGCGGTGGATGCCGTCTCCAAGCTTTCTGTGAAATCGGGTGACGGAATGGTGGGGCAGATTCTCTCCGACATTCATAAAACCATTGTCAAGCAACAGAAACAGGCGATGGATGATTACTGGAAAAGCACCAGCAACCGGCACAAGATCCTGAGCGGCATGATGCCTCATTGGCGGAAACTCACCAAAATCCTGGCCGAAGTCAGCGACACGATGACCGGCCTCCAGGATCGCGCCAAAGTGATCGACAGTAAAATGGACCAGTATGAGGAAATCCGGAAAGGTTCCGACAAGGCCTTGATCAAGCTCCACTCTTCATCCATGACCCAGTTTTTCATCGACAGCTTCTGGATCATGGTGGCCATCGGCGGCATTGTGGTAAACTACCATCTCATCGCCCTCCCGATGTCCGAGATGGTCGGCGGCACCAGCCGGATCGGCGGGATTCCGGTCAATGAGATTGCGGCCCTCGTCTTTATCCTCTTTGAGGTCTTTGCCGGGATGGCCCTGATGGAATCGCTTCATATCACCAAACTTTTCCCGATTATCGGTCATATGGACGATAAAAAACGCAAAGTCGTTGCCTGGGTGGCGGTGAGTATCGTTGCCATATTCGCGGTAGGCGAATCCGCCCTGGCCTTCATGAGGGACATCATCGCGGCGAACAACGAGGCCTTGAAACAGTCGCTGGTGGCAGTGGAAGGCGGGGAATCGGTCAATGTGGCAAGAAGCATCATCCCGACCATTGTCCAGATGGGTCTCGGCTTTCTCCTGCCGATCATTCTGGTTTTTGCAGTCATTCCCCTGGAATCTTTTGTCCATTCGGCAAGAACCGTAATCGGTTACCTCATCGAGTTTCTTTTGCGATCCCTTGCCGTTACCTTGAGGATTTCAGGAAATATCTTCTACTATATGGGTTCAATCCTGGTCGGGATCTACGACCTGGTTATCTTTATTCCCTTGTGGATTGAGGCACAGATCAAGGGGAGTGGGGAAAAGGCGAAAAAAGAAAAAAAGGTGGTCCAGAAAGCCGAAGAAAAACCAGCTTGATGCACCATAAATTATTACTTTAAAATTCCATTTCAAGTTTGGAGGAAGGTTCCACAATGAAGAAACTCAAACTCTCGTCCATTGTGTGTTGTATCGTTGCCGCAAGCTTTATTGTTCTGGCCGGATGCAGCGGCAAAAAGGAAGAAGTGAACTACACAAAAGGGGTTTATATGCTGCTGGACACTTCCGGCACCTACACCCTTGAGTTGAAGAAAGCGCAGGGAATCATCAATTATCTGCTCGGTTCCCTGAATCCGGCAGACTCTTTTGCGGTTGCCCGGATCGATTCCGGCAGCTTCAGTGAAAAAGACATCATTCACAAGGTTACCTTCGACAGCCGTCCTTCGGTGGCCACCAATCAGAAAAGAGTTTTCGCCCAGAAGATTGAAGAATTTGTGAATACCGTTGAAAGTGCCCCGTTTACCGACATTTCGGGCGGAATGCTGCAGGCGGTGGAGTGGTTGAATGAGATCAATGCCGGCAAGAAAATCATCCTGATCTTTTCCGACATGGAGGAAGAGCTGGCCAAGGGACACAAGCGGGATTTCCAGATCCCGCTGCAGGGCTTCAAGGTCGTGGCTTTGAATGTTACAAAATTACGGGCGGACATCCAGGACCCGACGATCTATCTGGACCGGATGAACGGCTGGAAAATGAAAGTTGAAGACAGCGCCGGCAAAGACAGTTTCCTGGTGATTAATGATCTGGAAAGACTTGAGGCGATTCTTGAGTAATGTGGTAAACGGTTTTTATGGATGAACAAAATGCCCGGTTTGCGCCGGGCATTTTTTTTTCTGATTCCCACTGAATTTCTGCCACTGACTCTTCGACAAGCTCATCCTTCGACAGGCTCAGGATGATCGGTGTAACAGTAATTCCGTTCATCCTGAGCCTGTCGAAGGATGGCCCAACGGCATTTCCACTTCACACCTGTATTCAAATAAAACAAGCAAGATCAAATGGTTGACTTGCTCTTCAGCGAAAAAGCTGAAATTCAGTGGTAATCAGCTTTTTTTTGATCCCGCTCAATTTCTGCCAATGACTTTTCGGCAGGCTCACTCTAAACAGGCGGGGGGGGGGTGGCAATCAGATTTTTTTCTGCTCAATTTGCACGGGCAGACGTATCGTAAACGTTGTTCCCCGATTGATTTCTGAGGCAACAGTGATGGTGCCCTGATGATTTTCGATGAAGGTTCTGACAATGGCCAGGCCAAGACCGACGCCTCTGGTTCTGGTGGTAAAAAGGGGTTCGAAAATATCATTCAGGTTTTCGGGAGCAATGCCGGAGCCGCTGTCCCGGACAGTTATCTCGACAATATCTTTCTGCAGGGAAGATTCAATATGCAGTGTGCCGCCATCCGGCATGGCCTGGATGGCGTTGGTGATCAGGTTCTGGATCACCCGCTGGATCTGACCGTGATCAAACATGAACACAGGGAGAGAGGGATCAAGTTCGGTTTTCAGGGTGATGTTTTCGGGGATGTCAAAATCATCGGCCAGCGTTCTGATCAGGAGATTGAGGTCATCCTCTTCCAGGAGCGGTTCGTTCTTGACCGAGACATCCAGTAACCCGGAAATGATGGTGTTTGCCCGGTCGATTTCCCGGTCCATCAACCCCAAATGCCTGTAAATTTTACTGTCGGTTTCCGCTTCAATCGTGTGACTCAAAAAATAGATGGAATTTCTGATGGAGCCCAGCGGATTTCTGATATCATGCGCAACACTGCCTGCAAGCTTGCCGATGGCAGCAAGTCTTTCCTGCTTGAGAAGCTTTTTCTGCACCTCTCTGTTTTCCAGTCTGAGCCGCAGTGAAGAAATGAACATGGTGTGAATATGGGATGACATGATGATGCAGATGATCAGGTAAATCAAAACCATCATTGCCATCGGGATATGGGTCTCACCGCCGAGCAGAATAAATTTGACAGTGACCGGAGTTCCCAGCAGAAGAACAAAAGATCGGTAGGTTTTCTGCATTGAGGCCATGGTGGTTGTGCCCCCGGCAATCATTCCACCGATAACAAAGACCAGGAATGTCTGGTGCGGGACAGAGTCGGCAGCGAATATATAGTAGGGAGACACACCCCAGAAAAATCCCGAGAAGAGCACCCCGACCGTGAAGATCACACCCCAGTGCGGTTGCCTTTTTTCACTTGGTGAGGAGGTGTTGTATGAGCGGATAAGAAAGGCCCTGACGATTGAAAGACCCCAGATTGCCGCCAGCCACAAGAGCAGTTTCTGGCTGGCGACCTTGCTGCTCAAACCTGCGACCACGAGCAGGGACAACCCGAGATTTGCAAATAACCCCGCCGGAAGATGCCGATAGGCCTGCTCGATCAATTCATGTTTGAACAGGTTGGCGTAGCGGACATCGGAATCAGGCGCAACTCCCGTTCCAGGCTCCGTATTGAAGGTAAATATCTTCTGCAAATTGCTCTCCAGGTGTCAATCATGAAAATGGGATAATCCCCGAAAAATAAAAATAAGTCAAATATATTAAGTAGATACGAAGTCGGCGGCGGTGGTGTCATGCCCCATGAGATTCTTGACACGGCAGAAGGTTTTGTGAGAGCATTGCAATGGATAATGAGAAAAGCAATTTTTGAGGAGGAGCGCATGAAGCGAAGTGCAAGCCGATTCGGCAGGAAGTTTGTCGTCACCCTGATCGTGATGGGAGCCATAATTTTTCTCTTCACGCCAGGGCAACCACTGGCCGGGGAGAAGGGGTATACCATTGGTCTCATCCCCCAGGGGCCCGCCCTGAAAATGTATGAACGGTGGGCGCCGTTTATCGACCGTCTGTCGAAGGAGACCGGGTTGCTGCTTTCGGTCAAAGTCTATGATCATGTTTCCCAGTTCGAGAACAGCCTCAAGGAAGGTCTGGTCGATTTCGCCTATCTGAATTCAACCCAGGAGGCGGCGGCATTCAACCAGCAGGGTTATATTCCGCTTGTCAGGAGTGAAAAGTTTTTCAAGGGAGCCATCTTTGTGCCCACTGACTCAAAGATCAGTTCGGTTCAGGAACTGAAAGGTCAGAACATCGCCTTTGTCAGTGAAAGAAGCCTCTGCTCGGTGGTTCTCCGCCAGGCCCTCTCCACCGAGGAGGAAATTGGCGACTTTCATATCGTCTATGCGGGCAGTTCGGGGAATGTCTATAAGAATGTCCTGCTCGGCAAGGCCGAGGCGGGCGGCACCCTCGACGTTTCACTGAATCGTGAGTCGTCCGAAGTTGTCTCCCGATTAAAGACCATCTATGAAACCCCGCCCATGGCCCCGCACCCGATTGCCGCCCACCCCAGGACCCCTGAAGCGGCACGGGAGGCGATTGTCGGTGCGATGTTGAGGATGGCCGGAGAGGAAGAGGGGAAAAAACTCCTGGAGTCAATCCGCATGCCTTCTCCACTGGTCCTTGCGGATTATCAGAGGGATTACCGCTGGCTTGAAAAGTACATGGTCGATTGAACATCCGTGGGAAGGCAATGAAACTGACTCTTCTCCCCAGAAAGCTCTATCAGAAGGTTATTTTTGTTGTCTCGCTGATCCTGGTGGCCTCCAATATTTCCTACAGCGTCTATATCGGCAACCACCATGCGGAAAATATGGTGGAGCAGAAGAAAAAGAGCGCGCTGCTGATTGCCGAAAATCTGGCAATCTTCATCGCCAATCGGCTTGTTGTCGCAGACTTTGCCGGGATCGATCATTATCTTCTCCAGTCGGCGAGACTACCTGATATTGAAGCAATAACCGTTGTTGAATTTTCGGGGACGGTCATCAGCAATATCAGGCACGAGAAAGGTAAAGCGCCGGAACTGGTTTACGAAGGATCCGGGGTGAAATTCCGGGAATTGACCGCTCCGGAATTGCTCATCAACGACATGAATATGGTCGTGGTCCAACCGGTCAAGGCTTTCAATCACCTGGCCAATCTGCAGATTGTTTTCTCGCTGGAAGAGATCAAGGCCACGCGCCGCCATTTCTGGTACGACACCCTGGTGGTCGGTCTCTTCTGGCTGGTGCTGACGATCCTGCTTTTCCTGTATATCCTGAGACTGCCGATCAAGGCGTTTCTTGACCTTTCGCAGTTTGCAAGGGTCCTCGGTGACACAAAAGGAGCGAGGATTACCGAACGCTATATCACGGAAGAACTGCAGGATCTTGCCGATTCCTTGAACTATGCCGCCGAGAAGATCGAGAAAACCGAAAGAGAGCTGGTTGCGGAGAGAGAACGCCTTGACACCACCATGCACAGTATCAGTGAAGGGGTGGTGGCCACCGACACCGAAGAGAGGATCATCCTTCTGAACCGGGCGGCGGTCAGGCTGACCGGCTGGTCTGCGGAGCAGGCCCGGGGCCGGAAAATTTCGAGTATTTTAAAACTTGAAGGCCGGCCCGGTGAGGATCCCCGGGGGATCGGGCTGGAGCCGGCCCTGATTTCCGGCAGAATTGTAGAGCATAACGAACCGGCAATCATGCTGGACGCAGCTGGTGAGAAAAGGAGCATCATCTACTCGGAAGCACCGATTATGAACAATGACTTTCAGACCATCGGTGCGGTCATCGTGATGCGCGACATATCCGAAAGCAGAAAAATTGAAGAAGAAAAACGGAGTCTGGAGGAACAGCTCAGACAGGCCCAGAAGATGGAGGCGATCGGCACCCTCGCCGGAGGGATAGCCCACGACTTCAATAATGTGCTGACTCCGATCCTTGGGTATGCCGAACTGATTGAATTGAATCTGCAACCCGGGGACCGGAACCATGAATTTGCTCACGAGATTATCAACGCCTCAAAAAGGGCCCGGGACCTGGTGCAGCAGATTCTGACCTTCAGCCGCCAGGCGGGCCATGAGCTGATGCCCCTGGCCATCAATACGATTGCCAAGGAAGTGATCAAGCTCCTCAGATCAACAATCCCGAAGACGATTGAGATCAGGCAGCAGATCAATAACGATTGCGGGTTCATCCTTGGCGATCCGACGCAGGTTCATCAGGTTCTCATGAACCTCTGCACCAATGCTTATCATGCAATGCGTGAGAAAGGGGGAGTGCTTGGGATCAAACTGACCCAGGTGGAAATTGCAAAAAATGAGTATCCGGCTGAACTCACGCTGGATCCGGGAAGATATGTGTGCCTTGAAGTGAGTGATACCGGGTGCGGGATTCCGGCGGAGATTAGGAAGAAGATTTTCGAGCCATATTTTACCACCAAAGGCAGAAAAGAGGGGACCGGTCTTGGCTTAAGCGTTGTCCATGGCATCATGAAAGCCATGAACGGGCATATCACGGTCTACAGTGAACCCGGAGAGGGAACGGTATTCAGACTCTATTTCCCGAAGACAACCGTGCAGGAAGATGAAGCGCCACCCGTGGCCCCCGAACTGCTCCGGGGCAATGAGCGGATCCTTCTGGTTGATGATGAAACCCAGGTGCTGGAACTTGAAAAGAAGGTTCTTGAATCGCTGGGGTACAGGGTGGAGACATGTTCCGGCAGCCTCGCCGCCCTGACTGTACTGGAACAGAGTCAGGGCAAATTCGACATGCTGATCACCGATATGACCATGCCGGAAATGACCGGCGCCCAGTTGGCCCAGCGGGTCATCGAGCTGTTCCCGGCAATGCCGATTATCCTCTGCACCGGTTTCAGTGAGATCATTAACGAAGAAAAGGCCCGGGCCATCGGGATCAGGAGATATATTACCAAGCCGATCATCATCTCCGACTTTACCGCTGCGATCAGGGAGGTTTTTGCGGAAGCGGAAGCGGCAGAGTGAAATGCGTTGCCGGTAAAAGAGATGTTACACCCTGCTCTCTGCAAGTTTTCGTGAGCTGCAAAAACCAGGATTTCCCAGCGGCAAAATTTTGTGTTTAAAAAGAGTTCTCTTCCCAGCGGTTCCAACGAGTGGTTGTCAGTTGAACTGAATCCGGATGCTTCCCACTGAAATGATATCTTTCTTGCGCAGTTTCCGCTCTCCCTTGAGAGGTTTGCCGTTGATGGAGGTCATTCTGTGCAGAAGACTTTTGTTGTGAACGATGTAGTAGCCGTCACCGCGATGGGTAATAAAGAATTGGGGGTTGCCGATAAACCAGCCGGCGAGGATCAGGTCGCTGGTGATGTCTTTGCCGGCCCTGATGCTGCCCCGCCCTTTCAGGGAAAGCGTTTCCGGGGAGGCCTTCCCTTCCAGCACGGTAAGCTCGTTATATTTCTTCGGTTTTTTCTCCTTGTTCAGCAGGCTCCTTTTGTAGAGACCGCTCACGTAGATCGTCTGGTTGAAGCTGTCGGGGTTTGCGGCAACCGAACCTGCTTCAGCTTCGCCGGTAAGATACTCTGCGGGTTTCAGAATAAACTTGCCGACTTCGATCAGATCGTTTTTGCTGATCGGCACCGATGAGACGATCTGCTTGCCGTTGACCTTGGTCCCGTTCAAACTGTAGAGGTCCGTGAGATAGTAGGAACCTCCCATCAGTTCAAGGGAGGTGTGCTTTCGGGAAATGGCGGTGTTATTGATCACGATGTCGGCGTCCGCGTCCCTGCCGATGGTCAGACACTGGCCGTTCTCGATACTGAAGCGCTTGACGATCCGGTCATTATGAACGAGTACCCATTCTTCCATAGTCGGTCCTTGTCTGTCAGGATTTCTTTCTGAAGTCTTTGGCGAGAAGCGTTTTTTTGGAACTGTCCGGACTTGCAGCAACGGGATTTGTTTTTTCTTTGCCGGTTAATAATGCGGCGGGTTTCAGAATAAAACTGCCGAGTTCGATCAGGTCGCTCCTGTTGATCTGCACAGCTGAAGTGATCGAATTGCCGTTGATCTTGGTTCCGTTGAGGCTGTAATGGTCTGTAATGAAATATTCCGCGCCCATTAATTCAAGGGAACAATGTTTTCTGGAAATGGCGCTATGGTTGATCACGATGTTGGCTTCAGGGCCCCTGCCGATCACCAGACTCTGGCCGTTATTGATCTTGAAACGCTTGATGATCCGGTTGTTATGAACAATTACCCATTCTTCCATTTTCCATGCGGGTCCCAGTAGAGAATATTTAAGGGCGGAAAGGCATCGCAAACCGATCGCCGGTATCAACAGACATTGGCTATTATAATAGAACCGTGAAAATCTGCAGGTAAAAAGTTGTAATCTGTCTGGGGTACTAGTAAGCCGCAGGGACGCGCAGTACCGGAAATAGTATTTTCTGATTTCACCTAAATTGTTATCGGGTCTCCATGAATAAAAATCTGTTTCAGCAAAAGCTCCTCGACTGGTTTGCGCAAAATGCTCGGGACCTGCCCTGGCGAAAAACCTATCTCCCATACCATATCTGGATCTCGGAGATCATGCTGCAGCAGACCCGGATGGATCGGGTGGTGGAGTATTTTCAGCGCTGGATCGCGAGATTTCCCGATATTGAGAGTATTGTCAGGGCCTCTGAGGATGAGATTCTTAAACTGTGGGAAGGGCTCGGCTATTACAGCAGGGCGAAGAATCTTGTCCGAGCGGCAGTGATCATCGTACAGGAGCATGAAGGACGAATGCCGCAGGAGCACCAGGCGCTGCTGGCGCTGCCGGGCATCGGCCCTTATACCGCAGGAGCCATCATGAGTCTTGCCTTCAATCGGGAGTTCCCCATTGTCGACGGCAACGTGGAACGGGTTTTTGCCCGAATTTTCAACCTGGCAAAGCCGGTGAAGGAAAAGGAGAGCCATCGGTTTATCTGGCAGCAGGCGGAGGCGTTGATTCCTCCTGGAATGGCTCGGGAATTCAACCAGTCCCTGATGGAACTGGGGGCTTTGATCTGCACCCCGAAGCAGCCGTTATGCGACCGGTGCCCGGTCAGTGAATTGTGCCTTGCGCATGAAAAGAATATCGTCGGGGAAAGGCCTGTTCAGGGTGGCGGCAGGAAAAGCACTCCGCTCACCATGGTGGCCGGAATTCTTTTCTCCGACGGGAAAGTCCTGATCCGCAAGCGACCCGAGGGCAAGGTGTGGGGCGGGTTGTGGGAATTCCCCGGGGGCAGGCTGGAGAAAGGGGAAGCCAAAATAAGTGGTCTGAAACGTACTTTTTATGAAAAAACCGGATTAACTGTCGGGGTTGTCGGAAAAACCGGAATTATTAAGCATAGTTATACCGTTTATAGGGTGACTCTATATGGGTACCATTGTGAGGTGTCTGGAGAATCCAGCACTAGGAAGAATGATGGTGCGGAGTATAAATGGGTATCTATAGAAGATCTCAACCGGTATGCCTTTTCCGCCGGTCACCGGAAACTGATTAGAACATCTTTGCCCTTTTCTTAAATAAGCAGACTATTCCTTGAAAAAGGTTTTTTAATAGGTGCCCCACATCAAAGCAATATGCTGCAAGGGCAGAACATCTCATTTTGCCATGATTTCCTGCCTGGCGTGATGATAGCGATAGTTGACAATCTCACCATTAATCAACAGTTCTACGACTGTTTCAATAATATGCAAGGGCACATCGAACCACTCTCTGGGAGTATGCCGTTTGCCATCACCGTCAAAAACATCCAGCTCGATACATGCTTCGGCAAAAAAAGTATGGAGAAGCTGTTCAAGCTTTTGTGGATTAAGGTTATATGTCTGCCAGTCTACCACCGGAACCACATCAGCCATAAGATAGGTTGGTTCCTGGGCGGCATTTTGGATTCTGTCAGCGATAGGTTTGCGGGAAAAACCGATTTTATACAGGTTTTCGATTTCTCTGATCTCAGGCGCTTCACTCAAAGAACGCAAGACATAAATATAGCCCGTGGCTTCATCTTCCCCGGCAACTTGCTCATCCTCTTTGAACAATTCTTTCTGTTTTGCATCGATAACCTGGCGGCTGTGCTCGTCTTTCCAGAGGGCCGCGGCCAGAGAGCGCAGGTACATGTTTGACTCTGTACCGTTCTCAAATACGCAATAGAGCCGGGCATTGACATTGCCGAAATTCTTTTTTTCCCATTCTCCCTGATTGGCAACCAGAACCAGCATGCCATCGAGAATAAAAAATTCTCCAGGCTTGATCTGCCTTTCACTGGTAAATTTTCTGGTAACTTTTACTTTTGTTTTCAGGCCGGTATGTATGGCCCTAAAGAGAGGCTCGAACCGGGCAAACTCTTTGCATTTTTTACGTTTGGCGACATAGTCCGGCCTGTCGGCAGGCTTGGAGACGTGGGTCAGTGTAAAAATATCGCCCGGATCAGCCTCACCGCCGGAAGCGCCGCCATCAAGCAAACCAAGGGTGTCATGTTCCAGCACGTCCTCAACCGTGTTTAACTCCACCGGCTCCACCTTTTCCGGTTCACCAAGCAGGCCGAAGATATCGTAGTCAGTTAATGGTTCAGCGGTTTGCGGGTTATTGCGTATGCCTTTCAACCTGCTGTACAGCCTTCTTTCATTTATATCACGGCTTTCCGCCGGTTCATGACCATGTTCACGGATAAATGAGTTGATCTCCTCAAAAGAGGCAACCAGTCTCTCATCACCGCTGATGGCGGAAGATGCCTTTGCCTTGACGGCCAGCAATCCTAAAGGATCATCCTGCAGGATCGTATGTAATTCTTTCTCAAAATCAATCATGATGCGCTAATTGTCTGTTGCCGCCTCTTATTGCGTAAATAAACCAGCGCCTCGGCCATTCTTTTTTCCAGGGGGTCGCTTGCGTTGATATTTGGCTCCCGTCCGCCATGAGTCTTCATAAAGGGGCCGATCTTGTCCCGGTACAAAATGACCGCTTCCTCGTCCGTCATCTGAATACGCCCGGCGTCGATGGTCTCCTGGATCACCTTGAGCAGTTTGGCGGTCACCGATTTTGACAATACCTCGAAAGCCTTCTGAAACGGGTTGATCTGATCGATCAGGTCAATGTGCAGGTCATCGATATTGACAAACTTGCCGGCCATCCGCACAAAACTTTTATCGCCGACCGTTTTGATCTCGCCGTTCTTGATCGCCGAGTCAGCCACCACGTGCTGGCGCACTTCTTCAACCTCTTCCGGGGTCAACTCCGGATACCTGGTCTGGATTACCTTGGGGATCAGCACTTTGTTGATCACCTCCGGCTCAATAAACTCACCGGGCAGGGTCTTGAGTAAGGTATTGTCCTGCAGGATAGCGGCTTTCAGGTCATTGAGGTCGGACTCGACAATATCCTTCACCCGCTGCGAGCTGGGTTCCTTGAATCCCCGTATCTTCAAAGTCCCTGCCTCCGGCGGATCATCATCAAACCGTCTGGTCTTGAACTTGAAATTCGGGGCCAGTACCTGTTCCATCAAGAGCGAGGCGGTAATGGCTTTCAGCATGTTATTGACCGACAGCCGCACCTCTTCATCCACCGCGTCCGGCTGGGCAATAAGGTTGGTGAACTGAGCGTGGGTCTTGTTATTGCTGTCACGGGTGGCCCGACCGATGATCTGGATAATCTCGGTGAGCGATCCCCTGTATCCTACAGTCAGGGCATGCTCGCAATAGGGCCAGTCAAAGCCCTCCTTGGCCATGCCGAGAGCGATGATCAGATCCATGTCGTCAACATCATCCATTTCGCGCAGGTAGCCGACAATTTTGTCTCGCTCCCTGGGGGTGTCTTCCACCAGATCGGCAACCTTGATGATCTTGCCGTCGTTGTGCCGCTTCACAAAAATCACGCCGCTATCCGGGTCCTGATGGGTCACGGCGCCGATGAGATCAAGGATAGCGTTGACCTCATTATGTTTATCTTTGGTTGATTCGCCGGCATTGACATTGGGAATATGGAGGATCGTCTTTTTATCGGTATCCAGCACCTCGTCAATGGCGCTCAGATAACGGCCCTGATAAAAATGGTAGCCGATGCCCAAGGTCTTTAAATGCTCATAACCGTTCAGCTGTTCATAGTAGTTATAGGTGACCTTGACAAACCTGGCTTCATCCGCAGGCTCCAGCACCGGCACCGAGTCGCCCCGGAAATAGGAACCGGTCATCGCGACAATATGGGCCGAGGTGTTGGCCATGATGGAACGGATCACCTCGCCCAGCCGGTTGTCGCTGTCGGCCGAGACATGGTGGAACTCATCGATGGCCAGCAGGGTGTCGTTGAACTTTTCTTCCGCCACCGCCTCAAAGGCGAAGCGCAGGGTGGCATGGGTGCAGATCAGAATGGTCGCGGCCGGATCGTTTAAAAAGTTTACAAAGGCGGTAACCTTGCTCGTCTCGCCGCCGGGAGTGCAGAGATTACAGGCCGGATTAAAGTCCCAATCGGCAAAGAAACCATGCCTGGTCAGGTCAGTCCGGGCAAAGGAGCTGCCGATGGAACGCTCCGGCACCGCCACGATCACTTTTTTCAGGCCCTGGTTAAAGAGTTTATCCAACCCCAGAAACATCAAGGCGCGAGATTTCCCGGAGGCGGGCGGCGCTTTCAGCAGCAGATATTGGGCCTTCCCGGCCGCAAAGGCCCGGGCCTGCATCTCCCGCATGCCCATCCCGTCGGTGGCGATGGAGCGGCCCGTTCGGGCATAGGTTACGTTGACTAAGTCGGGCATATTTTTACAGTTCTCCCTGCTGCTCCATCCGAAATTTGACAGCACTTTCCTTATCAGGCGGCTCAATGGCATAGTGCCGCGCTTCGTATAACTCTACTTGAGTTACCAGTAATTCAAGCTCATCACCTTCAGAGGTGGCGGGCAGGGCATCCATCAGTTTTTCAATACGGACGAGAGCCTGGTCATACTCAGGTTCCGTCTTGATTGTTTTAGCTTTTAACATGTTTCTATTTCTGTTTTAGCCGTTCTTGTTTGATTGATATATGTCTGACATTGCGTTATTTTCTGCATATTCACTTCTGGCGAGAAACAATAAAAACAGCTAAAAAACAGCTAAAATATAGCTAAACTAATCGTGCGCAACCAAGTGCCATGTCCAGCCTTTGCTTTCAATCAGCTGCTCTCTCCGTAATTTTTGCAGGTTGTTTCTGATCTTATCCTGTTTTTGCTGCACAGTTAAAACATCCGGCAACTTGTCCAGTAACCCCTTCTCAAAATCAGCCTTTTTTCCTGTGCCGAATTTTCCAAGATAATCAAGAATAACCTTCTGGCAATACTCGTCATCGATCCCTTTCCATTTTAGATAGTCAGCCTGTTGACCTGTCTTGCTGGCCACCTGGGAAGAGATATGGAAGTTGGGTCTCCGGCCTTCGATGAGTTTTTGATTTTTAAGTTGTCTGATTTCAACATCACTCAAGGCCTTCCCTTTCTGGACCTTGTCAAGCAGCATAATTTCATGCAGGCTCAGGTTCGGCATCTGGGCCAACTTCATGGCGTACTTAATGTCGAGCACCTTACCGGTCACGACTACTTTAACCTGATTGTTGTTAAAGCTGTAATCCGGCAAAGGGAAAAATTTCCGCCGCTGAATAGTGAACATTTTTTTGATACCGCTGCCCATGGTGTCAATCATGTTAAGCGTTACCATGGCCTCAGCCAAAAATGGGTTGCGGTAGAGCGGCTCCGGGGCATCCGCCTCAATGACATTTTCAATGGTTTGCGGAATAAAGGAACCCATATTGTTAAAAATGAGCTGACTATCTTCTCGCTCCACCACATTGATTTTACCGCCAAGGGTATAATCCTGGTGAGCAATACAGTTGTTCAGCGCCTCTCGAATAATGTAGGGGTGGTAGCTGTCTACCTCCTGAGGGAAGAGAGTCCCATCGGCAATATAGCGATATTTCAGATTTCTGATCTTGGCATACACTTCATCCACATTGAGCAGGAAGGGGCAGCTGAAATGGGCATAATCCTTTTCGATGTTGTCCCTGTCTTTAAGAATCCAGCTGATTCTGGCAATAGCCGTACCTAAAAAATGTTCCGACTCAGGCTTGCCGAGTAAAATAATGGCCGTCCGGGTGATTTTATCTCTGATACAGAGCTTGGCTTTGTTCAAGAAGGTGAGATCATCCCACGCTGCGACCTCCGAAGAGAGCTTGGGGTTTTTTTCAGCAAAAAGAACTCTTGCCCGTTGAATAGCTTCAGGAGCGAGGTCGGCAATGGTGGCTTCTTCACAAATCTTTTTGGACCAGTCTTCATCTCTGCCTTGCTGCCGGATCCGTTCAATCTCTTCAATATTGAGTTTTACAAGCGATTCGCCATCTCTACCATACCAGGTTTCTTCCCAGCTTACGGGCATCCCGGGAGGGGCCGCAGGAATCTGAAAAAGGACAACCCGACCCTGATCAGTTTCTACCTCATAAATTTCTTTAAAAGTAATACGGTTGTTTGTTTTGTCGGCTATTTCCTTTTTCAGATTATGAAGATCCTTCGGACTTGTTCTGTAGCGACTATCGACAATGGTCTTGTCCTTATCACGAACTCCGAAAACCAGCCATGCCTCCTTCTTGCCCAACAGATTTGCCTCATTGGCCAAGGCACTAAAGTATTTGCCAATTTTCTGAAAGTTATAACTATTCTTAGCCTCTTTAAACTCCAGGACCTCAGTTTCGTGGCCATATGAAAGCAGGCGTTCGAGGGTTGATTTGATCTCAGTCATTCCTTTCCTCCGCCCAGGTCATTTTTTCGTAGAGTTTGAAGAGATATTCCAGCCGCTCTTCGTCACTGGAAAATGGTTTGGCCCGGTAGCAGCGTTCTACGGCCAGGTCCATGTCATGATGGGCCTGGCGCAGGCCGTCCGGCATCTTGTCAGGGTCGTAGAGCTGGGCCATGGTCTTTTCCGGGTGCTGTTCCCGTTCGTCCAGCACCTGAAAAACATGGTCTTCCAAAACGGTTTTCTGCTTTTCTGAAATATCCGGGAAGGGGAAGGTGTTGTAACAGAGGGCCGAGGAGTAACGGATTCGGGTTTCCAGACGGCCAGCCACGGCCCGCACCCAGGTCATGTGCATCCGGGAGGAGATGACGGCGAAGATGTAAGGGGTGTTTGCTGGAATTGTGCTAGCCAGATCAGAAACAATGGTTTTCTCATCAATAAAATCCAAAGGGATATAGGTTCTCCTCTCAGACGTTGTCCTTGGAACAATGATTGAAGGTGTGTCAATGTGTCTTAATTGTCCAAAAAGATGTGGAGTTTCTGCTGCACGTCTAGTTCCTTCATTTTTGCTGGCTTGACGAACAGCTTTGACAGCCTCAACCCTGTCACGAATCTGGGAAATCTTTAGTGCTTGTTCTGAATCATTTTTTAGCCACAAGCACCATCGATATGTACTTTTCATAAATTCGCTTGCGCCGATAAACTTACGTATATACTGCTGTGATTCGGGATATTGTTCTACCAGTGTTAATTTTTCTGCCTCAGATAAAATGAGGTTTCCATCATCTATAGGCATGTCACCACGAACCATTTGCGGGAATTTTGACAAAACCGAACCTGTTCTTTTTGTAACAACAACATTACTTCCAGAAGCCAAATAAGGATTTATACTAAAAACTTTACGTTTAACGCCATCGGTGAATAGATATTTTGCTTTGTCTGATGATCTTCTAACGACAATTATGACACAAGTTACACCAGCGTTGCCTTTCGCGTTGTTTGTCCATTTGAATGAGTGGTGGGCACATCCAATTTCTAAGCCCAACTGGAAAATGGATGGCCAAATTAGAGAAATTTGTTCCCCTTGGCAGATAGAATTTGTTGAAACAAAGGAAAATTGTGCGTGTGAATTCTGAATGTATTGGGCCGCAAGCCAAAACCAACAACTGATATAGTCAAGGCGCTTATAATCTTCTCTGGGATGAAATACTTTTTTCATGTCCTCTTTTTGGTTTTTCTCTTGCAAAGAGAAGCCCAAATACGGCGGGTTCCCCAAAACATAAATCTCATGCCCCGCATCCTTGGGGCACACCGTTTCCCAGTCAATCCGGGTGGCATTGCCGCAGACGATATTGCCGCCGTCGGTGAGGGGCAGGGTGGGCTTTGATTCGCCGAACACCTCCTGAAACAGGAGATTCATCTGGTGCTCGGCCAGCCACAGGGAGAGCTTGGCGGTCTCATGGGCAAAGTCGTCCAGTTCAATGCCATAAAACTGGCTGAGTTTGATATTGGACATGAAGTTGAGGGATTTCTGCAGCCCCTGCAGTTTTCTGATAATTTCAATTTCAAGCCTGCACAACTCTTTGTAGGCAATGATCAGGAAATTGCCGGAACCACAGGCCGGGTCAAAGATACGAATGTTGCGTAAGCGGGTAAGCAGTTTTTCCAGCTTCTTTCTGTTATCTCCCGCCTTGTTTAGTTCCTCATGCAGATCATTTAAAAAGAGCGGTTCAATGACCTTCATGATATTGGTCACCGAGGTGTAGTGCATGCCCAGGGAACCGCGCTGGTCACTATGAACCACGGCCTGGATCATGGAGCCGAAAATATCCGGATTGATCTCCTTCCAGTTCAAGGTCCCGCATTCAATAATGATCTGCCGCGCCTTGCGATTGGTTTTTGGAACAGTATATTCCTCGGCAAAGAGACCGCCGTTGACATAAGGAAACTGTTTGAGATAGTTTGGCAGTCCTTCACGCCGGGGCACCGAGAGAACCTGAAACAGTTTCTGCAGATAGGGTTGCAGATCAGTGCCGTCGGCAGCTGTATGGGAGGCCACCCCGGAGGTAAACTGATCGTCCGCAAAAATGCCGGTATCTTCGGCAAAAAAACAGAAAAGCACCCGGGAGAGAAAAATGTTCAGGGTATGTCGTTCTTCCGGGGTATCTGTCGGGTTGTTCTCGCAGATTATGTCATAGAGCCGCCCCATGCGTTCCGCGGCCCGGATATCGGCAAGGCTTTCTCCCTTTACTTGCGTCTTCTCCAATCCGGCCCACGGCAGGAAGAAATCAAAATGATTGGCTAAATTATTAAAAGCAATATCAAGGGTGCCGTCTGTCCTGGTGTCTATGGCAAGCAGAAGATGAAAATCCGTCACAATCAGAAAACGGGGCTGATGCTTTTTCGCCCCATTGTCCGTTTTCATTTCATCAATAGTTGTATGCAGGTCATCTGTTGCCGCAGCCTTGAAATAGAGCTTTTTCTTCCAGAGAAGTTCCCCTTCATTTTTTGACTGATTATAAGCGCCTTTTTTCAGGCGAGATATGGCCGCCCTGGGCAGGTTGTAAGCTTCTAAAAGACCATAAATAAAAGACTCCCTGTCAGTATCCTGAACAAGGGCTTTAATCTCATCTTCAAGTTTCTGAATATTCATTCGATTTAATTTGGGCTCGTTATTTTTCAAACACCGGCGGGGGAGTAAATTATCCTAAGAATTAGTATCTGAAAAATGATCCAAAAGCAAAGTTCTTGTAATGCACGCAGATTTTTGGGAAGACCGATTGTCGCTGGATTCTGTATAATTTTGAATGTGTGATATTGATCAGGATCGACTCATGGGTATTGTTATCAGTTGAACATGCACAGCGCGCATTCCCTGCAGCTCGAAGTCTAGCGCTTATCTGCTGCGGGGAGCTTCAATTTGTTGAGAGAACCTTGGTGTCATAATGTTGACCGAAATAGTGGGGGCCGGTTCAGCAGAAGCAGCCGGCGACTCCGCCGGGGAGAAATCCCAGAAGCTGCAGATGGCGGGCGAGATTAATCAGCCCCATCAGCACGACCACCGCTCCGGCGCAGCGCAGCATAGAGCCGCGGGCCCTTGTCCCCAGCAGATGGGCGACGCTGCCGAAGGCAAAAAGGGCCGGCAACGTCCCGAGACCGAAGGAAACCATCACCAGCGAACCGCTTAAGGGCGAGGCGGTCTGGGCGGCGGTGATCGCCATTGCATAGAGAAAGCCGCAGGGGAGAAAGCCGAAGAGGAGCCCCAGCGGCAGGGCGGAGGCGTAAGTGGGCAGGGCGTGAAGTTTTTTGACCGCCCCGGTGAGCGTTTTCACCGGTCCGGGGAAATCAAGGCGCATGAAATTGAGCCGGGCAAACGCCCCGGCAGTGCCCAGGCCGACAACGATCAGGAACAGGTCGGAGGCCACCAGAACCAGGCGCGCCGCCCCGTCGAAGGCGGTCGAGTAAGCAAGCAGGGACCCCAGCCAGCCCACCAGCAGGCCGATAAATCCATAAGTGACGAGCCGGCCGCCGTTGTAGAGAAGATGGAAGAGCATGCCGCCCTGTTGCCCCTTGCCCGACAGGGCGAGAGCGCAGACGATCCCACCGCACATCCCGATGCAGTGGCCGGAACCGAGAAAGCCGGTGAGCAGGGCCATCAGGTAAAGGGGCGCGTCACTCATCTTTCTCTCCCGGTTTCGGATCGTCCGGTTCGTCGTCCAGCATCCGGTATTTGGGCCCTTCCATATCGTCGAACTCGCCTTTTTTCACGGCCCAGATGAAGAAGAGCCAGGCCGCGGTTCCCAGGAAAAAAGAGAGGATAATCAGGATGATGATTGAACTGAGCATTGTCTTAACCGTTTGAACTGTTTGAACTGTTTGAATCGTTTGGACCGCTTGAACGGATTCTTAATCTTAACGAATTGCAGACCACGCAGACCGAGCTCGCAGCCATCGCGGCGGCCGCATAAATCGGGGCCAGGCGGCCCGAAGCCGCCAGGGGCAGGGCCAGGATATTGTAAAAAAAGGCCCAGAACAGATTCTGGCGGATCACCCGCATGGTCTTTCTGCCGATCCGGATTGATTCGGCGACCAGATCAAGCCGGGGCGTGGTCAGCACCAGATCACTCGCGTCAACGGCGAAGTCGCTTGATCCCGCCATCGCGCAACCGATTGATGCGGCGGCCAGGGCCGGCCCGTCGTTGATGCCGTCCCCGACCATCAGCACCCGGTCACCCAGTTCCGTCATTCTTTTGATCCAGGCGGACTTGTCATCCGGTTTCATGTCGGCGATAAAGTCGATGCCCAGTTCCCGGGCGATCATCTCCGCGGTCTGCCGATGGTCGCCGGTGAGCATCACGGTTTTCAACCCTGACTTTTTAAGTTCGTCCAGAGTTGCAACTGCCTCTTCACGCAACTGGTCTTCGAGGAGGATGCGGCCAAGATACACCTTCCCCTCGGCCAGATAAATCGCCGTGTGGCCTGAGGGTGGCGGCTCTTCAAGGGCAATGCCCTTTTCCGCCAGAAAGGCGAGACTTCCGGCTAGGATTGTAGAGTTCCCGTCCTCAAGAAGCACTCCCTGACCGGGAATGATGGTTGCATTTTCACCGGACTTCGCTCTGATCCCTCTTTTCACGGCCTCGGTGACAATTCCCTTTGCCAGAGGATGATTTGAACCACCCTCGATTCTTGCCGCTGTTTCAAGCAGATTTTCTTCGCTGCCGGTTGTGGGTTCAACGGCGATAACCTGCGGCCGGCCTTTGGTGAGGGTTCCGGTTTTGTCGAAGGCGACCAGGTTGATCGCCCCGGCTTTTTCAAGAATGTCTCCGCCGCGAAAGAGAATGCCGCGCCGGGCAGCTGCCCCGGTTGCCACCAGGACTGCGGTCGGAGTGGCGAGCCCGAGAGCGCACGGGCAGGCGACGACCAGCACCGCAACCCCGCTCAACAGGGCCGGGCCGCCTCCTGCCCCCTGCAGCAGCCAGTAAAAGTAGGTTCCCGCTGCGAGCAGGATCACCAGCGGCGCGAAAATGGCGGCAATCCGGTCGGCAAAAGCCTGCACCGGGGCGCGACGATTCTGTGCCTCTTCGACCATGGCGGCGATTTTTGCCACAAAGGAGTCGGCGACGGTCCGGATCACCCGGACCTTCACCGCGCTGACCAGGTTCAGCGAGCCGGCGATGACCTCGTGCCCCTCCTCCTTGACCACGGTTTTCGATTCACCGGTGAGAACGGATTCATCAACTTCCGCCCTTTCGCTGACCATGATGCCGTCAACCGGGAACCGGTCTCCCGGCCGGACGAGGACAGTATCGCCCGCCACCAGAATATTGCTTGCCACCTGTTCCCGCTCTTCCCCGTTTATCCTGATCGCGTGATCCGGGCTCATATTGAGCAGGCGGCTGATGCTGTCGCCTGCCTGATGCCGGGCGCGCCCTTCGAGTAATCGGCCGAGGAGGACCAGGGTGACGATCATCGCCGAGGTGTCAAAATAAACCTCCTCGCCCCGGACGAGCGCGGAAACGCTGTAAAAATAGGCGGCAAGAACGCCAAGTGCCACCAGCAGGTCCATCCCGGCCATTCGGTTCTTCAGGCTGCGCCAGGCGCCGTTCATAAAGGGGAAGCCGCAATAGAAGACCACCGGAGTGGTGACCACGGCGGAAAAAATCTGCAACAGCCATCGGGTGGATTCATCCATGCCCTGAAAATAGCCGCCATAGAGCGCGAATGAGTATCCCATGAGCTGCATCGACAGGAATGCGGCGGTGCCGAATCTGATCAGGAGATCACGCTGTTCCTTTTCCCGGGCGGCAGCTGCACCATCAACCGAGTACGGCCGGGCGAGATAACCGATCCTGCCGAGGGCGGTGCAGATTTCGGCGGGTGTGATCTTCTTGTCATCAAAAGAGATTCTGGCCCGGTGGGTTCCGTAGTTGATCCTGATATCCAGGATTCCTTCCTTTTTTGTCAGCAGACGCTCAATGAGCCAGATGCAGGTGGCGCAGTGGATCCCTTCAAGAATCAGGGACATCTCCTTTTCGCCATTATTGTCCCGGACAAACCTGTCAAGAAAGGCGTCTTCATAAACAGACTCGAACACGCCTTCAGGAACGCCGCCGTTCTGCCAGTCACGACGGGTGTAGAAATCCCCGAGTCCGGCACCGGTGATGATCCGATAGGCGGTGGCGCAACCGTGGCAGCAGAAGCGGTGTTCCGCGCCGTCAATCAGGTCTTCAACAAGCTGTCCCGAAGGGATTCCGAGGCCGCAGTGGTGACAGATGTCGGGAAGATCAGGCATTGTACTCTCTTTCAAAGCCGGCGCCCGGTGTCCGGGGGCTGGTTCGTTCTCCATCAGGAAGTGTCTCTGCCGCATCCGGTCAGAAAACCGGGAGGCGGGAGCCGGAAGAAATCATGAGCGTTAGCATGCGGGATGATACCTTCGGTCTATAAATAGTGAAAATTCCTACAGGTTAACAATCAGGCGGCGAGTGATCCTGGCGCCTTCACGGTGGAGGCTCAGGTCTCCGGTGATGCTGCCTGTGAGGTTTTCGGGGAAGAGCATGGAGTATCGTCCCGGACTCTGCTCCACAAGCTCCAGTTCGAGCCGCCGTGCATTGCTGTTGGAATAGATGATGATATCCCCTTTGCAACCCGTGACAGCCTGCCCGGAATGGGTCACAAGATTTACGACAAGCTCCTGCCCTTTGAGAACAGTGGAAAGTGCCCAGCCCGAAGCTTCCGCCGCTTTGATTTCGATGTTGCTCTGGTTGTATTTGAGACCATGACTGTAATATTCCGGGTCGGTCACCGGACTCACACCAAGAGTCGCTCTGTATATGGACCAACCTGTGACCCCGAGAAAAGAGATCCCGATGAAGATGACCAGAAAGGGCCAGACGTTGGTGGTTTTGCCGCGATCTTTATTCATGTTATTCGTGTTCCCCGAGAGAGTTTGAAATATAGGCCTTGCTGCGAGAATATTCCTGCCCGTTTATTCCCTGGGCGGTGAAGAGCACTTCTGTTCTTGTGCCGAAGTCCGGTATCGGAGTTGTTACTCCAAAGAGGAACGACTGATTGTTTTTTGATGACAGCTGTATGGTGTCCGGTCCTTTGAGAGTCAGGGGTTTCCCGTCAGCGAGATGGGCCGACAGGGTAAGATCAATTTCCCGGTCGGTCCGGTTTCGCAGATAGATGGTAAAGAAAGTAGTCAGATTTTTTCCGGTATCGGTTTCTGAGGCGATTGGATGTATTGATGTTGATCTTTGAATCTTCATGCTCAGACCTTTACGGTTGGTTCCGGCAAAAAACAGCAAGCCGGAAAGAAGCAGAAGGATGGTCATGATGGCCAGTATTTTTTTGGTGAACAGCGCTTTGAACCATTGTTCCCTGTTTCCGAAAGTATAGCCGATTATACCCGGCTGTGCTCCCAGTGCCATGACCTTCCGGCAGGCATCAATGCAGCGGGCGCAATTGATGCACTCGATCTGATACCCCTTTCTGATGTCAATCCCCATGGGGCAGATCCGAACACAGGCCTTGCAGTCTATGCAGCGTTTTTCTTCACCGGGCAGGCTCTTTAACGTGAGGGTGCCGGGCTGGACAATAACAGTCTGAAAACGGCCGTAGGGGCAAAAATCCCTGCAGAACACTCTCCTCATCAGAGTCAGGTCGGTAAAAACAACACCACCCAGAACGATGGCCGTACCCAGGGGCCAGACGCCCAGCTTTCCCGAGAAAAGAAGCGGGAAAAAATTGTAGGGCGAGACAAAATACCAGACAAAACTGCAGCCGACGAGCAGGGAGAACAGCAGATAATAGAGGTGCAGAATGAGCTGTCGGGGGAAAGAGCCGGTGATCCTGAAATTTTCGACCTTCATCCCGATCGTCCGGGCAAAACGGTCAGACAGCTCGACAAAGGCTGTCTGCGGGCATGCCCAGCCGCACCAGACTCGGCCCAGTGTCATGGTCATGAAAATGAACAGAAAAATGAAAAGCATGACCAGCAGCCACAAGAGGTACATCTCTTCAATGATAAATGAGCGGCCGGCCAGGTAGAAGGTCAATCGGGGCAGATCGGTTTCAATCAGGCCGTGACCCGATACCCTGATGAAAGGGACCATGAACCATAAGGCGGCAAGCGTCCATTGAAAAATGGTGCGCCTGGGATTTATCAGAGAAGGTTTGGTCATGGTTCAATAAATTCCGGTTCGTTTCTGTCCGGTAATGGCAACCAAATCGTAAAATGAACAGAGGCCGGGAACTGCGATCAGTTCCCGGCCGACTATTCAGAAAGAGTCTGTTCTGTTATTTGCTTTTTGTCTGTGAGGTGTATTTCTGCTCATGGGCGGTCATCTTCTGTTGAAATTCCTCATGGGAACTCCAGCCCGAGAGCAGATAGTAGGCGCTGAAGAGAACACCCCAGATGATCAGACCATAAAACAGCAGGTTGAAATAAAAGGGCGGCTTCTGGTGTGCTTCTTTTATGCCATCATACGGCTCGTTGTTTTCTGACATGTCTATCTCCTTGAAATTATTTCGATTATCCAGATTCTCTTAGGGCTAATCGTCGTCAAGCATTCGGTATTTTGGGTTTTCCAGTTCTTTCTTTCGTCCTTTGCGATAGGTTCGAAAGATGATGATCGCCAGGATGAGAAAAAGCCCGAAGGTTGTTCCCAGGTAAAAATAACCGGCCATATTCATTAATGCCTCTTTTGTGCTTTGATGAAGCTCACGATCTTCCAGATTTTGTTCTGGCCGATTTTGGCAAAGGACGGCATGTTGCTGTCTTCAATCCCGTTATAGATCAGTTTAAAAAGGTCCGCATCGGGCATATCCAGGTCGGAGATGTCGGCCGCGATTCCTCCCTTGAGGTTTGAGCCGTGACAGGCGGCACAGTCGGCAGCGTAGAGGCTTCTGCCTTCTTCCAAAACGGTTGCATCATCAAGGTAGGGATTGGTCAGGGGGCCGATAATCTCGGTTTTGACGTTTTTCCGCCAGGGGATGTCACTGCCCAGTTTCTGCAGGTAGGCCACCATGGCAGTCATTTCCGTAACCCCCTGAAGCCCGGTAATATCCGCTTCAGTATAGGGAAAACCTAGGATATCCATCTTCTTCCGGGTGTATTCGGGATCAACGGTATTCTGGTCGAGAAAGGCGTAGACCGGCATGTTTGACCGAGGGACCAGTGAGGTCGGATTGCGCATATGCTGGAGATGCCAGCCGTCCGGATATTTTCCCCCGATCCTTGCCAGGTCGGGGCCGGTGCGGCGCGAACCCCAGAGATGTGGTTGGTCGTATACAAATTCACCTGATTTTGAGTATTCGCCGTAACGGACCACATCAGAGACCAGCGGTCTTACCGTCTGGGTGTGGCAGTTGTTGCATCCTTCTCTGATATATACGTCGCGGCCCGCCAACTGGACGGCGGTGTAGGGTTTCACCGATTCGATCCGGTCACCGGAGGTATTGATGGTGGCAAAGGGCAGAACCATGGTGATGATGGTTCCGACCAGAATGGCAATTGTTGCCAGAACAAGTAACAGTACAGGTTTTTTATCCCACATGATCATTCCCTCCTATGCGTTCTGAACGGCTGCATCCAGAACAGGCTGCTTGCGGACCGTCATGTAGATGTTGTAGACGAAGACACCGATTCCCACCAGGTAGATAAGGCCGCTCAAGGCCCGGATCATCCAGTACGGGTAGAGCTCGATCAGCGTCTCCATAAATGAGTAGGAGAGGCTGCCGTCCTGGTTCATGCTGTGCCACATGGAGGCCTGCATGATTCCGGCGATCCACATGGAAACCGAATAGATCAGCTGGCCGATCAGCACCAGCCAGAAATGGAGGTTTGCCAGCGGTATCGAGTAGAGTTTACGACCGTAGATATGGGGCATCATGTAGTAGATCCCGGCAAAAAGGATCATGGAGACCCAGCCCATGGTTCCCATGTGGACATGTCCGGGAATCCATTCAGTATAATGGATGAAGGCTGAGAAAGTTCGCACTGCCTGGGAGGGCCCCTGCAGGGTCTGAAGACCGTAGAAGGTGATGCCGAGGATCAGGAACTTGACCAGATAATTATCCCGCATCTGATGCCACTGCCCGTTCATGGAGAGGTAGCCGTTGAACACCGAACCCCATGAAGGGGCGATCAGCATCAGGGAAAAGGCCATGGCCAGCGTCTGAACCCAATCGGGAACCGGAGTCCACAAGAGATGATGGGCGCCGGTCCAGAGATACATGAAAATCAGACTCCAGAAGGCGATGATGCTCATCCGGTGGCTGTAGATCGGCACCCCGGTTGTTTTGGGCAGGAAATAATAGAAAGCGGCAAGCGGCGGGGCGGTTAACACCATGGCCACGGCGTTGTGGCCGAACCACCATTGCACATTGGCATCATTGGTTCCGGCATAGGCTGAATATGATTTGAACAGCGAGACAGGTATTTCCGCCGCATTCACCAGATACAGAACGGCGACTCCGACCAGGGTGGCCAGAATATACCAGAGAGAGATATACATCTGCTCTTCTTTACGTTTCACAATAGTCATGATGATGTTTATGGAGAAGATCACCCAGAGGACCACCACCATGATGTCGATGGGCCACTCCAGTTCATGGTATTCCTTGGAGGTGTTGAAGCCCAGAAGCAGAGTCACCGCTGCGGCGATAATGGTCGCGTTAAAGAACCAGAGCTGGAACCTGGCCAGTCCCTCGTTCCAGATGGGACGGCGGCAGAGGCGGATCACCACATAATAGAACATGGCAAAAAAACTGCCGATGCCCCAGCCGAAGATCCCGGCGTTGGTATGCAGTGGGCGTAATCTTCCGTATGTCAGATACGGTGCGAAATTGAGGTCCGGGTAGACCAGCTGAAAGGAGATCAGGACTCCTACCAGCACCGCGACCACTCCCCAGAGAATGCTCCAGAATACGAAGCCTCTCACGATGTCGTAATTATAATCCGTTGAATTCACATTTTCCTCCCTTTGTTGATTTGCGTGGAGAGAGATGATTTCAAATTTTTCGTCATCCCTCCACCATCTGCCTCTCTTTTGAAACAGCCATTAATATTTATATAAACAAACCGGGATCCATCCGTCGGTGGGCCGGGTATTTACATTTACCAGACCGAACGGAGACCTTTCTGTTTTCTCAGCTGGTCGACCTGTCTTTCAATATCGATCCGCCATTCGGCATGGATCCGGGAAGCGGAAGGGGCGATGAGTTCCGGCAGGCCGTAGACCAGCCGGTCGGCCGCACCGCTCGATTCAATCACCGCCTCGATGGAACGGGCCCCGAATTTATATCTGGCCAAGAGGAGGCGCAGCAAAAGGCCGGAGGTCTTGCGGGCCGCCTGTTTCCAGTGGGTGTCCATCTGGTGGGCGATGATAAAGGCCCTCTTGACCAGGACCCGGCGCAGGTCGGCGAGCTGCCGGTCGCTGATCTTGTCGGCGAGATACTCTTCCGGGATGTTGATGCCGTCGATGTCCAGCACCACCCGCAGCCGGCTTAAAAAGTCGGGGATCTTGTGGGCCTTGGCCCGGTCGAGATTGTCGGGATCGAGGAGCTGTTCCATCTTTTCCCAGCTGTTTTTGACCCCGCCGGCAAAGACGAAAATGGCCCGCCCGATGTTGTACGGGATGCCGTGCACATAGGTCACGCCATCCTGCATCGACGGCAGAAAGTAGCGGAGATAGCCGAATTCGTGGCCGTCATAGCGGCAGTCGAATTCGTCCCAGAAGACGATCGGCACCATTCCTTTGGCAACCGAAGCGCGGATCGGCTCAATGGCCGAATTGATTTCATCCGGGCCGTCGAACTGGGTCAGGTTGAATTCGAAGAACTCAAAGGGATTGGTGTCGAACTTGCGGGAGATGACCCGCGCCACCTCCTTGACCGCAAAGGATTTGCCGGAGCCGGGTGGGCCGAAGACCCCGACGCACAACGGGCGCAGAAAATGGTCCCGGCAGACATAGCTGTCCATCACGTTCTGCAGGGTAGTGACCGCGTCGATCTCCACAGGATCGATGGTCCGCAGATTTCCCACGTTGAAGAGGCGCAGATCGTTGAAGCCTTTTTTCCAGCTCACCTCATCTTTCAGGTAATGGAGGATTTCGGTGATCACATCCAGATAGTTGGCGGAAAGCCCGTCCTGAAGTCCCTTACTGAATCCAGGGGCGGGTTGATACGGGAAGAACCCCCTGATCGCCTCTTTCTTTCCTTCCGTCCAGCTCTGGCCGGAAACGGCCTCCAGGGTCAGGTCAAACCCGGCAGTGTCGGGATCGATCCTGATCAGGCAGGGTTCCCTGAGGGTCGGTGCGGGGTCGATGTTACAAACCGGGGAAAAATCGAGCTCGGGGAGTTTCAGTCGGCCGTTGAAGGCATAGCCGTGATCGTTTAAAAACTGCCAGTTGTTCAGGACCAGCTCGGAAAAACCGGCGAAATAATTGCGGCAGGCCATCAGCCGGCCGGTTCTGATGCAGTCCTGGGCGAGCATTGAGGTGACCAGGGTGTCGTAACAGGGCACCGAACCGCGGTGGCGGGGGGAACTTTTTTCGGGCAGGCTGGCCTTCCGGTGCCGGAGCAGGATGCCATCCGGGCCGGCGTAGAGAATGCCGTGCGGGAACATTTCGATAATAATATGGCAGCGGAAATTTTTCGTTCCGGGGTCCCAGAGATCGACTTCATCGGATCGGAGGGCCCGCAGGGTGGTGGCGGTCAGGGTCTCCCAGATCAGACCGCTGTCCATCTCCATCCGGGTGGTTTCCAGGTCCGACAGGCGGCAGAAGAGGCAGAAGCTGCTGCCGAAAGCCTTGGCCCATTCATGCCAGTGGGCAACGCTGATCCCCATGCCGATCACCCAGGCAGAGGGGTTCTGTTTTTGCAGTTCGTCTGCAACCGATGGGGGTTTGCCGCCGTCATCGATGACCATGATGCCGTTGTTGCCGGTGAAAATTTCTCGGTCGCCGCCGGCGAGGTCAAGAGGAAGTTCCTTGTCACTGCGCCCTTCCGGGGGCAGAATCTGGTGGAACATGAACCAGCCCGTGTCGGGGGCTTTCGTCCCGGTTTTTCGCTGCCGGAAAAACTGGTAGACCTCTTTCGGGTCGCCGTAGCTTCTGCTCCGGATCTCGATTTCCGGACCTTCAGGGTCGCGAAGCGAATTCAGCCAGGTGAGGCATTGCTCCTGCCGCCCCTGTTCAACGGTTACCCCGCCGGCCAGGAGTTCCAGCGAATCTCCGGGATTGTAACCGTAGGCGGGGAGGCTTCCTTCATGGAGGAGGCTCACCTCTTTGATCGGCAGGTTGTTGATCAGGACATTGGAGCCGAGGAGGAGTATGTTCTGTTTGCTCTTGCTCATTGTCAGATTATCGGTTTTTGCTATCCTTCATGTCAAGGATTTGCGGCAATCCGAAACAGGAATCTTCTTCAAGCAGGGTCTGGAAGCTCACCTCGGACAGGGTCTCGCGCAATTGTTTGCAGGCCTTGATCCAGACCCGGTTGACCGCGCAATTGTCGCTGGCCCGGCAGGCAGCGCTGTTGGTTACGCACTCGTTAAGCGAGATCTCGCCGATGATGGTTTCGACCACCTCGAGAAGCGAGATCTCTTCGGGAGTCCGGCGCAGCAGATAGCCACCCTGGGCCCCCTGCCTGATTTCAATGATTCCGGCCTTCGCGAGTTTCTGGGCGATCTTTGCCAGGAACTGGTCGGGGATCTCGTACTGCGCTGCGATCTCCTTTTTGCTGACCAGTCGGTTTCTGCCATGCCTGGCCAGGCATAATACACAGCGGACAGCATATTCTCCGGCTCTGGTCAATCGCATGGGATCACTCTCTCGCTAAATAGGACTGAAAATGTCTTATATAATTTCGGCGGAGGAGATGCAACCTTTTTTAAGGAAAATATTTTCAGGAATAGCTCGGTCGGGGTGTGCTGTTTTCCCAGGTAACCACAGCAGCAGGCGGTTCAAGGGAGCTAGCGGTGATTGAGGAAAAAAAAGTGGGCGGCCTCATTTTTATGCAAAGGTGAGTGGTTCGGGCAGGAGCGGATAACGGCAGAGGCTGCGACAGGAAACGATGTGGGTCGGATCAACTCGCTGGGCCATCCGCTTTTCCGCGCCGAAGCAGCGGATCACTTCTCCCGGTTTTCTTCATACCAGAGGAACTGGCGGCAGAATCCCCGGATCATCTTCACTTCCTTCGACTGCATGCCGAGGCGGCTCAGGAATTTGCGGATCGAGTTCATCCAGTATTCATCCTGGTCATGGTTTTTTTTCAGGAAATCGATTCTGGTCAGCAGTTCTTCAAGGTGCGCGTACATCCCTTCGAGCTCGACACTGGTCGCCTGTTTGGGCACAAAGGCGGGCGGCGGTTCATCCCCGTACAACAGGCCGTGATAGATCTCATAGCAGAAGATGGCCACCGCCTGGGCGAGATTCAGCGAGGCAAAATCCGAGGTGGGGATGGTTGAGGTGAACCGGCAGAATTTCAGGTCGTCGTTGGTCAGTCCCCGGTGCTCGGGGCCGAAGATGATGGCCAGCCGGTTTTCGGTAAGCATCGGAATGATGTTTTTGATCGTTTCCCGCGGGGTATTGGGCGGTCTGCGTTGTCGGCCGAGCCGGGTGGTGGTGCCGACCACCAGGTTGAACGGGGCGAGGGCGGTTGCCAGGTCCGGATAAATTTCCATCTTCTCGATCAGCGAGGCGGCCTTGTGGGTTGCGAGCTTGAGCATGGTTTCCCGGTCCGGCGCTTCGCGGCGCACCACGATCAGGCTGGAGAGGCCCATGTTCATCATGGTCCGCGCCGCCGACCCGATATTCTCGGCATATTTCGGCTCCACCAGAACAATGGAGATCCTTTCCAAAGCGGCAGCTATTTCCGGGTCGGTTTTCAGTGGCATGGGCGTTCCGATTTTCTTTCGTCTGAAGTATGTATTCCCTATGGTTTATCGAAATTTGCCGGGAGCTATGGGAATAATGGGAATTATAACTCCCATCATTCCTATAGTTCCTATGCGTCTTTGTAATTCTTATGGTTTTCTGTTTCTTACCGGTTTCGACGCTGGCGGTCACGCTCCTGCAGGCGGAAGCGGGTCATGCGTTCGCGCAGGCCGCCGTCCTTGAGGAAATCCTTTTCAAGGCGCTTCATCTGTTGGTCGAGCAGGTAGTTGGCCTGATGGACCAGGCAGATCGCGATATTGGCCACCACCTCGGCGGGGCGGGTGTCGACAAACTCCTGATACGACTCGTACGAGGCCTCGGAGTCGCGGCCGATCTTTCTGACGTATCGCGCCTCTTCGGAATCCTTGTCCCAGATCGGCAGGTCGCGCGCCTTCAGGAAGTCGCGATAATCCTCCAGCAGTTCTTCGAGGCTTGCGCGGGCCACGTTGGTCAGTTTGATTTCCATCTCCTTAGAAGTGGCGGCGGCCTTGCTGCCCTCAATAATATTCTGCTTGCCGGAACGCGCCGCCTGCACCATCTGGTCGATGGTTCGGTCGCCCTGGCGCAGAAAGCGTTTACAAAAGCGGTAGGTCAACTGGTAAACAATCTCGGTCTTCCGGTAGGAGAGCAGGGTCTGGTAATCGCCCCTTGGGGGCAAAAGAACGGATTTTTCGTGATGGGAGTTATGGGAATGATAGGAATTATGGCGAGGTTCCAAAAGCTCTGTCCCATCATTCCTATTCTTCCCATGATTCCTATTATCCTTATTCTTCACGGCCTTTTCTCAACTGACCAGGGTAAAATTAATCCGCCTGCGATTCACGTCGACGCTTTTGACCTTGACCCTGACCTGTTCGCCGATCTGGATGATCCGGCCGTAGATCCGGCCGATGAAACGATGGTTTTTCTCATCGAGATCATAATGATCCTCGGTCATGTCGGTAATATCGATCGCCCCGCTGATAAAGGTTTCGAGGAGTTCCACGAATAATCCGAAAGAGGCGACGCCGGAAATGATCCCGTCAAATTCTTCTCCGATTCTTTCCAGCATATATCTGGCCTGGAGTCTTTCCACTGCCTCGCGCTCGGCGTCGACGGCCACCCGCTCCCTGCCCGAGAGAAACATGCCGGCGTCATCGGCGGAGGCATAGGGTGGTCTGCTTCCCGGAGCGCCGGATTTGATCCCGCTGATTCGGGCCAGAGCGCGGTGGACCATCAGGTCGGGATAGCGGCGGATCGGTGAGGTGAAGTGGGTGTAGTCGGTGGCGGCAAGCCCGAAGTGGCCGACGTTTTCCGGGTTGTAGCGCGCCTGCTGCATGGTGCGCAGGAGCAGGTTGTTGATCAGGTATTCCCGGGGGGTGTCGCGGACGGAGGAAACGATTGCGGCAAAGGTCGCCGGAGTCGGGTCACCTTTCGGCAGGCTGATCCCGAGCTGGGCGGCGAAGGTGAAAAAATCCTCGACTTTCAGCGGGTCGGGTTTCTCGTGGATCCGGTAGAGAATTTCCGGGTCGTTGGTCCGCTTGGCCCTGGTGAAGGTTTCGGCCACGGCTTCGTTGGCGGCGAGCATGAATTCCTCGATCAGTTTATGGGCGAGGAGCCGCTTTGAACGGACGATCGCCTTGACCTTGTTGTCTGCAATCACCACCACCGGCTCCGGGATCTCGAAACCGATGCTGCCCCGTTTCACTCTCTTTTGCTCAAGGATCGCAGCCAACTCGGCCATGACGGTCAGGTCGGGGACAAAGCGCTGGTGTTCGGCGACGCTCGCCGGATCTTTGTCGACCACGATTTTGTTGACGATGGTGTAGGTGAATCTTTTATGGCTGCGGATCACCGATTTCGCAAATTTCTCCGAGAGCCTTTTGCCGTTCCGGTCGAATTCCATGATCGCGGTAAAGGCAAACCGGTCCTGTTCCGGGACCAGGCTGCAGAGGTCGTTCGATAGCCGTTCGGGCAGCATCGGCACCACCTGGTCGGGGAAGTAGACGCTGGTGCCGCGCTTGTACGCTTCCAGATCAAGGGGGGAGCCGGGGGTGACATAATGGCTGACGTCGGCAATGGAAACATAGAGGAGAAAGTTCTTCCCGTTCTTCCTGATCGCAACCGCGTCATCAAAGTCCCGGGCGGTTTCGCCGTCGATAGTGACGTGGAGAATATCCCGCAGATCACTCCTGCCGTGGTCGACAGTGACCGCCGCCTCAAGGGCGTCCGCCTGGGCGAGTGCTTCGGCCGGGAAGATGTGGGGCAGATCATGGGCGAGGATTACGATTTTCGCCTGGACCCCAGCGGCGCCTGGATCACCAAGAACCTCAAGCACCCGTCCTTCCGGATTGCGGTCGCCGGCGGGGTAGGAGGTGATGGCCGCTACCACCGCCTGACCTTCTTTCGCCTGGCCGGCCTCCCCTGCTTTGATCATGACCTTGAAGGTGTAGCGAGCGTCTTCCGGGACCACATGGGAGACGGTTTTCCCGGCGTGGAAGATGCCGACGATATGTTTCGCGGAGCGGCCGAGGATTCTGATCACCCGTCCTTCCCGGTTTTCTTTGACGACCCGGCTCAGGCGGACCAGAACCCGGTCGCCGTGGCCGGCCGAAGCCAGATCCCGGGCCGGAATGAAGATGTCGTTTCGGGCTTCCGGTCTTTTTTTGCTCGCGGCGGCCTCGTCATCAACCGGGGTGGCAAAGCCGAAACCTCTGGGGTTGACGGTAAGGGTTGCTTCCAGGAGTTCATTGTTGCGGGGGAGGTGGAAGTCCTTGCCCTTGTAGGAGAGGGTTTTTTCCCGGCAGAGGGCTTGCAGGTTCTGGTCGAGTTCCCTGATCTTTGTTCGGGAGTCGATGGCAAGTCCCGCCGCGATCCCTTTCAGATCACTGCTGCCGCCTGCGCTGTAGAGAAATCCGATGATTGAATCTTCCAGGTGGAGGTGCTGGTCGCCGGCGGCTGATCTGCTGTGGCGAGGCCTTGATCCTCCCTGCGGCCGGGAATCAGGCCTCCGGGCGGGTTTGCGCCTCTGTCCGGCAGGTGTTCTTCGTGATCGGGTTCTACGTGCCATGTCGAGTTGTTTCCATTTTGAAAAAGATTTTTCGGGCAGAGCCGGGAGCAGCCCTGTTCAAGGATCAATAAACTATTTATTGTCTAAGGCCAATTAAAGATGTTACATTTTTACTAAATGTAATAATGATTTCAATGAATTGTCGTTTTTACAGGCAGGTTCTGTCCGGATTCTGCCTGGTTTTTCGTTCTGCGGATGCTGTAGATGACGTTTTGATCTGCTGTTGGCCGATCTCGCGGTTACTTTCCGTGCAGCCTCCTTGATGATAATTTCAGCCGCCGATAGTTGATACGTGAACGGCCCGGGCGAGGCCACCAGGGGATATGGCAGAAAACAGTTTCGACATAGCCGCATTCTGCAAACACATGGAGCAGTTTCTCGGCAACCAGGATGGCGAGGCCCGTCTTTTCTGGGAGGCGTTTTCTTTCTCGGTGGATGCCCACCAGGACCAGAAACGAAAGTCCGGCGAAGCTTACGTAAGCCACCCCTGCGAAGTCACCAGGATCCTGGTCGAGGAGATGGGCGTCAGGGACCCGGAGACCCTCGCCGCCTCGATTCTCCACGACACGGTCGAGGATGTGGACAGTGTGACCCTGGAGGTCATCGGCGAAATGTTCGGCCAGGGCGTTGAAGACATTGTCGACGGGGTGACCAAGATCGCCGATTTCGATGGTGACAAACAGGCCTTTATCAAGGTGGTGCATCGCAAGATCTTTTCCGGGGCCGCTTCCCGGGTGGAAGTGATGCTGATCAAGATGGCCGACCGGCTGCACAATCTGCGCACCATGGATGCGATGCCCAAGCACAAGCAGCAGAAGATCGCCGAGGAGACCCTCGATGTCTACGCGCCGATGGCCGGGTTGATGGGGCTCTATAAACTGAAGCGCGAACTCTACAATCTGGCGTTGAAATACAAGTTTCCCCGCCAGGCCCATAAGCTCGAAAACTACCTCCACCATTTTGAGAGCAGTGAGGAAGTGGCCGGGATCATCAAATCCCTGAAGGACGAGTTTGAGAAATTCTGGCTGACCGCTGAAGTGGACTTACGGGTCAAGGGTTTGTGGGCTTATTACGACCAGGTCAACAAGCAGCTGCAGAAAGAGATCGAAACCCCCCTGGAGATCCTGATCAAGGTCAATGATATCCAGGCCTGCTACCGGATTCTCGGGATCATCAACCAGACCTATCCGCCAATCCCGCGGACCATCCGGGACTTTATCGCCAATCCCAAACCCACCGGCTACCAGTGCCTCCATGCCCGGGCCAATATCCGTGGGCAGCAGTACCTGTTCAAAATCAGGACCGACGACATGATCAAAAACGGCCGGGCCGGAATCTTGAATGAATGGTCGGCCAGGGGCCGGGCGCCGAGCGCTTTTGAACAGGGGATCAGGGAGTTTTTCGAGATTCTCGGCACCGACGATGATCTCTCCTACCGGGAAATCATCGCCGCCAGCGGCAAGAAGGAGATCTACACCTATACCCCGAAGGGTGACGCGATGACCCTTCCGGCCAGAAGCACGGTGCTTGATTTCGCCTTCAGGGTCCACACCGAGGTCGGACGCCGCTGCAGCTATGCGATGGTCGGCAGCCACCGGTTGGAACCGGACGGAGTTCTCGGTGATGGTGACCGGGTCAAAATCATCACCAGTGAAAAGCCGGTCGATTTTGATCCGAGCATCCAGCTGTTATGCCAGACGGCGCGAGCCCGCTCCGAACTCGGCAAGATGTTCCGGAAAAGGAGGCAGGCACTGGCGGTAACCATCGGCAGATCGATCATTGTCCAGGAGCTGAAACGATACGCGATTCCCCTCGACCTGCTGGAAAAGCACGAAATGGACTTTGTCTGTGAAGAGCTTCAGATCGAAAACGTTGAAGACCTCTTTCTCCATTTGGGTCAGGGGCATCTGAGGCTGAAAGAGGTGGTGGGGTCGATCAAGGACAATCTTTACCCGGACGGGGTGACCCTGCAGCCGCCGACCGGAGCCTTGAACCGGATCTTTCTCCAGGACCTTGATCCGGCGGCGATCAAGTTCTCCCGGTGTTGTCATCCGGTCCCGGTTGAAAAGGGGCTGCTCGGCCTGCTGAGTGAAAGGGGGTTGTCGCTGCATCGCCAGGAATGCGAAAAAATAAGCGAGCTGAAGGTCCAGCGGGAAGATGTGGTTGAGGTCCGTTGGCGATTGAAGGAAACCCTGGTCAAAAAACCGCAGACCCTTCTTTTCCTGCAGGTCCCGAGCAGGAATCGTTTCCTGATGATGCTCGGGGTCGCCCCCGAAGAGATGCAGATCTCGGAGATTATCCGCCTCACTCACCCCAATGCCCCCAAGTCAGCCTGGGAGGTGAAGTTCAAGCTGGACACTCTGCAGGGGCTGAAAAACGCCCTCAGCCATTTCAAAAAATCCGGCCTGCCCTACGAGTTCGATCTGGAATATTGATCCGGAATTACCTTCGGGTGGAGTGATCATCCACCGTACTTCTGCCACTGACTCTTTACAGGTTCACCCTTCGAAGATAGTGAAAAATTTCAAGAGATATGTTGACTAATGACAAACCGAAGATGAGTCAAGCAAAGACGCGACCCCTTTTC
>JAHJIQ010000025.1 GCA_018823285.1 Pseudomonadota bacterium | reverse complement strand
TTCCCTCTTTTTCCCCGACCCCTGGCCCAAAAAACGGCATCAGAAACGGCGACTGGTCCAGGTCCCTTTTGTCGAAAAAGTACATCGGGTCCTGGCGGTCGGCGGATATTTTCATGCGGCTACCGACAATGGGGGTTATGCGCACCAGATCAGCGAGATCATGGAGGATGCCGCGGGGTTTCGCAACCTGGCCGGGATCGCTGAATTTTACCCGGGCTCTCTGGAACGGCCGATGACAAAATATGAAAAGCGCGGTCTGACAAAGGGGCATGAGGTCTGCGATCTCCTCTACGAGCGGATCGGACCCTGATCATATCCGGTTTGAGGGATCTGTGAGGCAAGTTCTGAAAAAAAATTTGCAATATCCATTGATAATTTTGCTTTATTGGTATGATATCCCGATTGCGGGAATCATCAGCTCAGGGGTCGACCCGAAAATACATCCAGCAGGAGGAAATATCATGAAAAAATTACAGATTCTTTTATTGGCTTTTCTGGCAGTCACCTTTTTCAGCGCTTGCGGAGGAGGCGGCTCCGAAAGGGTCACTCTCCGGGAGGGGGTGAGCGGGGATATTGCGGTACTCTCTTTGGGCGCTGACACGTCGGGACTGAATGGCGACCAGGTTGCCCTGCTCAATCAGACCCTGAACTGGATGGATCGCGACATCATCCAGGCCTTAAAAAGAACCGGGCTGCAGCCGAAGAGGATCCAGTCCGAGGGGGAATTCACCAGGAACGGCTACCTGCTGAAGATCACCATCACCGATCACAAGATGATCCCCAAGGGGGCCAGGTTCATGGCCGGGATGATGGCCGGCGCCGACGTACTCAGCGCCCATTACGATCTGGTCGATCGCAATGGCCAGATTGTGCTCGCCTGGGACGACACACAGGCCTCGACCAAGGGCGGCACATACTGCGCCAAGACCCTGAACCGCAACGCCGCCCAGAAGATTGCCGATCATCTGGGCTGAGATCTGATAAAGCTTAAGTTGAGCAGCCTGTCTGCTCAAACGAAACTTATCACCGAAAGATGAATTTGAAATAAGAAGGGAGGATGCAGAAGCGAAGATCTTTCTGCATCCTCCCTTTTACATTCTCTTTTTTGCCACGGTCGAAACAAATCATCCGGGTGGTGCGGAAACCCTCAACTGGTGACGAATATGAGTGAGAAGATCTGCTACTGTTTCAATTATACCGATGAAGATATTGCCCGGGATGTTCGGGCCAACGGCAAATCCCTGATCATGGAGCGGATCGCCGTCGAGAAAAAAGCCGGCGGGTGCCGCTGCAAGGACACGAACCCCAAGGGGCGCTGATGCCTGGCCGATGTCCGCCAGGTGGTGGATGCGACGATGAATGAAATGTGATCCCGGAGTCCTAAATAAACTGCTGCATCAGCGCCTCAATGACCGCATCGAAGTTTTCCGGCGTTGCACCAAGTTCTGCGCACATTTCCCGGGCGTACCCGCGGAGTTGCTGGTTATTCAAATCAATGAACCTTGAAAACCTCTGGGTTCTCCGGCCGATACAGAACAGCATCTGCTCCTCTGGGTCAAGTTGCAGGAACGCGCGGAGAGGCATCATCATCTTCTCCTTGTCATCGGGAAGCACCCCGTCGATTTCGGGAAAAAGGTTCAGCACATGATCACTTTTTATCGTGCTGCTGATCCCGGCCAGTGTTTCCAGGAAAAGAAGGAGTTCCCCGGCGGTATCAACCTCGCCCATTTTATCGAAGTTGCCTTCTTTATACCGGGCGGTGAGCGGCGCGTCACCGGGCAGGGCAAGGGCGCGAAACCGGATAAAATCCGGATTGATCCGGTTCAGGGCATCGGCCGTTTCCCGTGCGTGCTCCCCGGATAATGCTTTTCCGCCAAGACCCGGCATCACGTATTCCGACAACTCGATCCCGGCCTCTTTCACTTTCAGTCCTGCCGCGATATGCGTTTTTTTGTCGACCCCCTTGTTCACCATCCGGAGGACCTTGTCCGAGCCGGATTCCATCCCGATATGGATCCGGTTCAGACCAGCCTCGGCGATCCGGCGCAAGTCGGGAGCGCTTATTCTGGCGATGGTGTGCGACCGGGCATAGGAGGTGATCCGGGTGACTGTCGGAAAAGCGTTTCTGAGATGACCCAGGATCCGGATGATCTCGTCCGGTTTGAGGATCAGGCTGTTGCCGTCCTGGATGAAGATCGAACTCATCCCGTTGGCGACGAAATTGAATGCTGCATTGAGGGCCCGGAGGTCCCCCTCCCCTCCACCAGGTGAGAGCCGGGCAAGTTCTCTTCGGGGACCGGATTGTCCGGACCTTTCGGCGGCGACAATCGCCGCAACATAAAAACGGACGGTATCAATGTCCCGGATTACGTGGTCCACCGGACGCAGGCTGAATTTTTCACCCTTGTATACGGGGCAGAAGGTGCAGCGGTTCCAGGGGCAATTACGGGTGATTCTGATCAAGAGGCTTGCCGCCTCGCTCGGCGGGCGGATCGGTCCCTGTTCAAAACCGCGGTATGGTTCGCTGGTTTTCATCTGTTATGTTTCATTGTTTGTGAGTGAGCAAAACCGGCGCAGATTTATTTTTGTCGGGTTTAAAAATTATTATAGCTATCAATCCCCCGGCGGAAAAGGGATAGAGTCGGACTGAGCAGCTCTTTTCCGAAAAAATAACCCGAACCGCTTTGCCTTGCATTATGCAAAGTGGTATTCTTCATTTAATGGAAGGGTCTTAAAACAAAATAAATACGGCGGCAGTAACGCAACGTACACTTGAAAACGAGACTCCTTCTCAGAAAAAAGCAGGGCCATTTGATTGGCGCTGCTTTTTTTATATACTGTCGGACCACAATATTGTTCATGTAACATCCGGGTTGGGAAATCTGAAAGGGTCTGTGTTGTCATGGATCACTCGAAGCAAAAGAGACTCCGCAGTCAAAAGCATCTCCGCATCTTCCGACTCTTGATCTGTTCTTTGCTGGCGGCGGTCCTGGTTTCCTGCGCAACCATCGATCTCAAGGGTCCAGCCCCTGAAACCGACAACTTTCAGTCGCGTCTGATTCTGGGACGTCAATATCTCAATACCAGGCACCACTCCCTCGCCCTTGCCGAGTTCACCGATGCCGGCAGGTTGCGACCTGGAGAGGCCGCACCGGTGCACGGGCGGGCCGAGGCCCTGTTTCATATGGGCCGCATGGACGAGGCTTTGGCGGCCTGTTCGGAACTCGGTGGTGAATCGCCGGACTATTTTATTGCCCTGGGCTTCTGCTGGGGTATCCGCCTGGAGGTCGGCAGTGCCGCCGAGGAGATTCGGGAGAATGTCCGGCAGGAGATCGCGGAACTGCTCAACCGTCCGGAGCCTTCCGTGGAATTACTCTACAGTGCCTACCAGGGGTATTATTATCTGAATGATCAGGAAAAACGGTTTGCCCTGATTCGGCAATTGATCGAAAAAGGGAATGGTTCAGCCATGACCGCCGAGATAGCCTCCACCCTGTTCAGTGAAATCATTGAGTCTCCCCCCGGCAGCGACCGCCGGCTGGACCTTGCCGAGCGCTATATCCGCAACTTTTCCGATCAAAGAATGGCCGACAAGGCAGCTACCATCGTCTTCCGGGAGCTCTCGGCAAAACAGCAGGATGAACCGGACCACCAGCAGCTTGTCCGTTCTGTGTTGCAGGATAAGGCAACGAGTCCCTATCTGAACGGCGCGGCGGCCTTCTGGCTGATTGAGCACAACACCGATTTCCCGCAGGCGATTCACCTGCTGCAGCAAAGCCTGCGAGGTATTGAAGAGCTTTCCCTGGAGATACCGGAGCCGTTCAGCGAAACTCTCTGGGGGGAGGAAATCGAAAACTTCCGGATGCTTTCTCTCTATCTTTTGGGTCGGGCCCGGCTGGGGCTGGGTGAAACGGCAGAGGCCCGAAAACTCTTTACCGAAGTGGCCGCGATGAAGGAGAGCTGGCCCGGGCCGCACCATTTCCTGGGGATGATCCACCTCGGGGATGGCCAACCGGAACAGGCGCTGCAGTTCTTCAGGAAAGCGCTGGTCAATGGTTCGCCGAGGCCTGAGACCACAACGGAACTCCGGGCAATTTTGTCCGACCGGGATGGTTTCAATGGCGATCCGCGCACCTATTTCCAGACTCAGGAACAGGATGGCGTGTGGTTTACCGATGTTACCGTGGCGGCAGGACTCGACGGGGTCAGGGCGAGTCGGGTGGCCTGGGGTGATTATGACAATGACGGCGATGACGATCTGCTGCTGGACGGCAGCCGCCTTTTCAGCAACCAGGGAGACGGCGGCTTTGTACCGGATTCGGACCGCCTGGCCGGGATCGCCGGATCGAACGGCGGGGTTTTTGGCGACTATGACAACGATGGTTCCCTTGATATTTTTGTGACTTCCCACGGGGGCAACCACCTCCTGCATAATGAAGACGGGGTCCGTTTTGTTGAGAGCGGCGCCTTTCCTCAAACCGCATCTCCTTTTCTCCGCACCGAGGCGGCGGCCTGGGGGGACCTGAACAATGACGGCCTTCTCGACCTCTATGTGGCCAACTACGAACACGGGGTGGTGATGCGCGGAGTGTGCGGCCGCGACCAGCTGTTTGTCAATCGGGGCGAGGGAGGTTTTGCCGAGAGTTCCGCTGCGGTCGGCGTGGTCAGCGAGGAGGGGATGTGCGGCCGCGGGGTGACCTGGTCCGATCTGGATGGTGACGGTTGGCAGGATATCCTGGTTGCCAACTACCGACTCGACCCCAACTTTCTCTGGCTCAATCAAGGAAACAGTTCCGTAGTGGACGCAGCCGAGGCAAACGGGGTGCAGGGGCGTGAGGTGAACGGGGCCTACGGGCATTCGATCGGCAGCGTCAGCGGGGATCTGGATGGCGACGGTGACCTTGATATTATCACCTCAAACCTCGCCCATCCCCGCTACATCGCATTTTCCGACAAGACCATGGTGCTGATCAACAACGGGGGTCCCCTTCCCCTGTTCACCGACCGGTATCCGGAATCCGGGATCTCCTTCGACGAGACGAATTCCGACCCCCTGCTGTTTGATGTCGATCTTGACGGGGACCTCGATCTCTACGTGACTTCCATTTACCCGAATCGTGCCTCCCATCTTTACCTGAACGACGGGAGTGGCGGATTCACCGACCGGACCTGGCTTTCCGGGGCCGGAGTGACGAACGGCTGGGGGGCGGCAACGGCCGATTTCGACGGCGACGGCTTTCCCGACCTGCTGGTTGCCGGTTCCGAAGGGGTGCGCCTCCTCCATAATGAGGGAGGCCCCAACAACTGGCTCAAGGTCAGGGTGGATGACCGGAATTGCAATCGTTTCGGAGTGGGCAGCAAGGTGACGGCCCGTTTCGACCGGCAGCGTCAGGTGCGGGAGATCACCGCCGGGCGGGGCACCGGCAGCCAGGATTCCCTGACTGTTCATTTCGGTCTCGGGCATTTCCGGGGTCCGGTTTCAATCGAGGTGAAATCCCTCTGCGGCGAGACCATGCAGGATCAGACAACGGAACTGAACCGTACCCTGGTGATCAGCAACCAACCTTCCCCCGATTGAGTCAACAGGGAGAATTTTTTCCTTTGCCAAGGCGTTCGCCTTATGCTGAGGCTTGATCAGCGACGGGCGGCGTCAGGGTCATGCACTCCAGGAATATCCGGGCCCGGCAGCGGGCGCAGATACTACCGTCCAGACGGGTGAATATTTCGGCAATCGCCTCATCTTTTGACTCGAAGATGTTCTCCGCGCCGATCAGGTCAAGGTAACCCTCCTGCTGGATTTCTTCGCAGACCGGTTTCTTGATGTCGTAAAGATACAGATGTCCGCCCCCCTCTATTTCCTCTCCGGCCAGATCGGCAAGAAAATCAGCCCCGGCCATATCGATAAAATTGATCCCGGAAAAAACGAGCAGCAGGTGTTTCTGTTGCGGGTTGCGGGTGCGCATATTTCTCAGTTCCCGGTCAACATGCTCGATGGCCCCGAAAAACAGCGAACCGTCGATCCGGACGATCTTGAGCTGGGGGCATTCCACCTGGCCCGGGGCGCTGGTAAAAGAGCGCATCGGGTGGTGGGGGTCCGGGACCCGAGCCAGGACCCTGGGGTGCGAAGTCCGGTTCAGGTAGATCACCAGGGACAAAAGCACCCCGAGAAAGATCGCGAACTCAAGTTCCAGAAAAAGGGTGGCCAGAAAGGTGGTTGCCAGAATAATGCTCTCCTGGCGGCTGGTTTGCAGGATCCGCTTGATCCGGGCAAAATCAATGAGGCCCCAGGCCACCAGGAATAAAATGCCGGCCATTGCGGCATTGGGCAGGTAGGCCGCCCAGGGGGCGACGAAGAGGACCACGAAGATCAGCAGGCTGCCGGCGAAAATGGCGGCCAGCGGAGTTTTGGCCCCGGCCTGGTAGTTGAGACCGCTGCGATTGAAGGAACCGGTTGCGACATAGCCGGAAAAAAAACTGCCGGCGATATTGGAAAGCCCCTGGCCGATGAATTCCTGGTTGCCGTCAAGATGTTGTCCGGCCTTGACCGCGAGGGATCGGGCAATGGACACCGCTTCGGTGAGGGCGAAGAGGGTCGTGGCCAGGGCGGCCGGGGCCAGGATCCGGATACTCTCCAGGGAGAAATGGGGAGTCGACAGGGGCGGCAGAGCGGCAGGCAGGGCCCCAACCACCTGGATATCGGCGGCCGCCGGGCCGCCGAACCTGGAAAATCCGTAGGCGGCAGCGCAACCGGTCAGCATGGAGAAAATCATGTAGGGGATCTTCGGCAGGAAACGGCGGAGGAGCAGGCCGGAAAGCATTGTGACCAGTCCGACCGCGATGACGTAAGGATTGAAGTCGCGCCAATGGCTGATGACCCCGGCCAGGGTGTGGTACAGATGACCGCCTCTGGGCAGGCTGATCCCGAAAAAATGCTTCAGCTGACTTGCGGCGATCAGGATGGCCGCGCCGGCGGTAAAACCGACCACGACCGAGTGCGAAATGAAATTCACCAGGCCACCCAGGCGGGCGAGCCCCATGCCCAGCTGAATCAGGCCGACCATCATGGTCAGGGTCAGGGCCAGCTGAACATACTCGGCGCTTCCCGGGATGGCATAATTGCTTAATGCCGAAAAGAGGACAATGGAAGCCGCAGTGGTCGGGCCGGATACCAGATGCCATGAGGAACCGAACAGTGCGGCCACTACAGCCGGGACCATGCCGGCATACAGGCCATACTCGGGTGGCATCCCGGCAATGGTGGCAAAGGCGACTCCCTGGGGCAGGGCGACAATGGCACCCGTGATGCCAGCCAGCAGGTCGTCACGAAACGTTGCCTGATTTACTCTGGGCCACCAGGCCAGGAAGGGCAGGAAGGTGGCGCGCCAGCGACTGAAATTTATCGAGATGGTGCCAGGTTTCATCATAAAATCCTCGCAGGAAGATCCCGCCTGGAGCAGAACTGTGAACAAGACCGTGACTCAGAATGTTCGCTTATGATCTTGTCCATCATCATTGGGTCACCGTGCAGCCTTGAAAAGAAAATCTATGCAATGAAGGAGTATGCGGTGTCGCGGGTTTGCTCAATGGGTTAGGAAGTTGTGTTGAATAGTATGCATCGCGCATTGGCCTTTTCCCCCCGGCACCCTGAAGGTGAATTCCACGGTGGTTTTGTCGATTTCGATTTTGATGCCAAGCTCGGGGAGCAGACAGGATGAGATGATGATGACAAAATCGTTCAGGGAGTGATTTTTTGAATTGCCGTTTTCCCTGATGTTGACCAGCTTTGCCAGATTTTCGGTATTCATTTCCTTCTGCTTCAAGGTGATTTTGATCTGTTCGTTGGTGGTCATCATGGCGGCTACGGTAATGGGATTTTTGTTTTCCTCGGTCAGCTTTTTCACCATCCGGCAGAGAGCCTTGACCGTTTTCCTTTTGTCCGTCCGCAACGAAAAATCGGTTTGCGGATCTTCCAGTTCAAGTAAAAAGTCCGCGTCGGGGTCTTCTTTTTGAATATCGCTGATCAGTCCGGCCAGAGGGATCGATTCCATATTCAGGACCGTGCCCTTTTTTATATCGGCGAGGGCCAGATCAAAATGAAGCATTGTTTTTTCTATTTCCCGCGCCGCCCTGACAACATTTTTCGAATTTTTGGAACATTTGGTACAGGCGCCGTTATGGCCATTGTTTCCGTTGTTGCCGTTCATGGCAATGGAGTCGATTCTTCTGCAGAGTCCGCCGATTACGGTGATCTTGTTCCTGAAGAGATGGGACAGAAGATTCAAGAGATAATCAATGGTCCCCAGCTGGGTTGCGATGACTTCTTTGCCGATGACTTCCTTGCCGATTCTGGCCAGGATCGCATACCGTTCCAATTCAATCTTTTCTATTTTATTGCAGAGGACTGCCAGAAAGGCCATTTTTTCTTCGTCGATTTTCCGCGGCGAGATCCCATCCACCACGATGACCCAGACTCCTGATCTGGTCTCCACCTTGGAGAAATAGATATCATTGATCCGGGCGTCCCTGACCAGGTCGGCCATATAACCGGTGCGGGGATCGAGCAGGGCGTTTTCGATATAGAGAGTGTCTTTTTTTTCTTCAACCAGCTCCCGTAAAGGCCCGGAAATGCTTTCACGGCGAAAGACTCTTTCTTCCGGGTGTCTTGCCGACATGCATTCGGCGATCCTTTCGAGGGTTGTTTCGGTAATTTTAAAGATGGCCGAGCGATAATAATCGCGGTCGAAGGACAACATGATCGCAATCGGCAATTTTTTAATGATTTCCTCAAAAGAAGGAAGATCCGCCCGGTCTTGCGCGAGTTTAATTTTCTGGTCCGCCCAGGTTATGATCTCCCATTTATGCAGGAATTCATGGTTGGAGATTTTTCTTTCAACATTAATGGCTATCCTGTCCACAATTTCCCTCTTCCCTCTCTGCGGTCATTTCTCTTATCCGGATAGAATCCTCATTTGGTGGAATGAGTAATTTTTACCCATTCCGGAACAGCCGGAAGATCCGGAACAAAAGTATTTTATCACAAACAGGTCCCTATTAAGCAAGACCCGGATTGTGCCTGCGGGGATACATCTTCTAAGTGACTGAAAATATGGAATATTGCCAGGGTTTGCGGGGTGGCGTCAACTCTGTTCCTGCCTCGTGCGGTAATCCTTTTGGGCGAGGGATTGGCCCCTCCTGTTCCGGAATCGGCTATTTTGTGTAGGGTTTCAGTTCAAAGATCTTTTTATGCGGATCGACCTGGATGTGATAATAGCGATTCTGCGGCATGTAGATATATGGCACTTCTTCTCGGGGTCGGAAGACAAAGTCTGAAAGGATCATCCGGTTGACCGCCCGGTGGCCGACGATCATGATGTTGTCGTCGTAATTGTTTAAATAGAAAACCTTCTGCAGCCCCCGGTGGATGCGCTCCTCCATGGCGGCGTAGCTCTCCCCTTCCGGATAGGCGTAATCGTATTTGTTGTGTTTCCGGGTGGCGGCAACTTCCGGCATCTGTTCCTGAATTTCCCCATAGGTCATGCCGTCGCAGATTCCGGCGTAGATTTCGTTGAATTCCGGGAGGGCAATGAGCGAGCAATGCTCCTGCTTTGCCGCTATCGGCGCGGCGGTCTGCAGGGTGCGCTTGTAATTGCTGGTAAAAATGATCGGGATCCGTTCACCGGCGAAATATTCCGCCAGCCCGTTGGCCTGGGCCAGCCCGTTTTCGGTAAGATCCGAATCGCCGCCGATCCGGTCCTCCTGGTTGAAATAGGTTTCCCCGTGCCGGACCAGAAAGAGATTGCGGACGATCCGGGTGGTGATGAGGTCGCGGATCCGGTCATAATAGGGGATCAGGTCGGTCAATTGCTCCTGCAGGATATATCCCTCAAAAGAATCCACCAGAATAAAATTTCGCTCTTCACACAACGGCTCATAAATACTTTCGTAAAATTCTATCCGCCTCTGAAAACTGTCCAGGGCCTGCTCGCGGCTCAAATGGCTGAACTCCTTTAAAAAGGCCTTGCGTTCAAGATTTGCTTCCAGAGCCTCTTCATCGGTATTCATGCACTCGATCAGCAGAACCGGAAAATCAGGGAATATCTGTTGAATCAATTTCCGCCGCCGGCAGGTGACATTGGCGGCATCGATAATGGCGACCTCGCCATCTCCTTTTAAAAACTCCAGGGCCAGATCCAGATTAATGCGGGCACAATGGTCCCTGAATTTTACCCCTTCCGGGTTGTCGGGAGAAAACACCTCCGGGGCGGACGAATTTTTTGGGGACAGTTGTCGCCGGACATCGCCGTTATTAAAGATCCGGACCTGGACGTCATCACGTTTCAGGGTCCCGGCTATCTTTCGGGCCATAGTGGATTTACCCCGGGCGGGTAAGCCAGCCATGGCGATGACCAGTTTGTTTTTCATTTGCTTTCTGTTTCCGGTGAAATAGGTATTCGTTCAGGGGTCATGACCAAAGTTATCATATCACAGCCTCATCCCTGTTTACACCCTTCTCGTATATAACCGTAATTCCGTTCACCCTGAGCCTGTCGAAGGGTCAACGGCTGATGAGATGAGATGGCAATCTTGATTGTCGGTGAAACGACCGGCATGCGCATCGGGAGGAACAAAAAAAGGCCCGCTGGTTTCCCATCAGGCCTGTTCAGTACTGCAGATAGACACCCTGCCCCGCCGGAGTGGGTCACGACCAGCACCGGCAGAGCAGGGATCTGGAGGTTTTATTAATGAACGATCAACACCGGGCACTCCGCATAACCGATCGTTCTTTCGGTCACGCTGCCCATCAACATCCTGCTCAGTCCTTTCCGGCCCATGGAACCCATGATGATCAGTTCCGCACCCTGCTGGGCCGCCTGTCTGGTAATGGCCTCATGGAGCTCACCTTCGCGGACCACCGGAGTCATCCGGACCCCGACTGCCTGCGCTTCCGCAGCAAGTTTGTCCAGCCGCTCCCGGGCCTTTTTTACCATCCCGTCGATCATTTCATGGGCCAGGGCCAGGAATTCATCGTTGGTGTAGACCACGGAGATGGCGGTCAGTTCCGAGTCGTATTCCTTTGCCAGATTCAGGGCCTTGGCGGTGGCGTTGGCGGTCTTTTCCCCGCCATCGGTAGCGAGCAGGAGGTTTTTCCAGCGCAGGGCGGCATGTTCCGGGACCACCAGTACGTCACGGGTGGTATGGCCGATAACCCGGGCGGTCACACTGCCCATCAGTTCCCGTTCGAGAGGGCTCAAGCCCTTGCGACCCATGACGATCAGGTCGCAGTTCTCATCCTCGGCCACATGAACGATCCGGTCAAAGGGCTCGCCTTGTTCCAGGTTGGTCAGGATATGAAAATCCCCGTCATCGGCAATCTGTTGCGCCTCGGCCAGAAGATTGCGGCCCGGTCCCTCGATGGTTTCCCGGATGTTGCTTACTCCGACCAGTTCGAGATCACCCTGATAGTCAGGAAGAACGGCGATCACCTTGATCCAGCTTTTTGAGGCCTTGGCCATCTGACTGGCGATGGCCAAGGCGTTCCGTGCGGACTTGGAGCCGTCGTAGGCAACCAGAATCTTGCGATATTTAGCCATGGCTGACCGCCGTCTCCACGATCTGTTTCTTCTCAGCCCGGTCTTTCATCATGCCGTAAGTCATGGCTATTGAGATGATAATGCCGGAGGTGCCGAGAGCGGCAACCAGGGCCCAGAAGCTGACACTGTTCAGGACGGAAGCGAGGCCGTGATCCAGAGGAGCACTCCAGCCGATATCGGCCAGGTAGCCGGGGATCTTGGCGCCGCGGCTGACTGCGACGATCAGCATGGTGGCGGCCATGACGATCTTGATCATGTAGTCTTTCACATAGGTGGTGCCAAGGGCGCCGAGCTGCACGCCGATCAGGGAAGCGGAGAGGATCAGCAAGGTCATCCGGATGTCGATCAGACCGGAGAGACCCCACTGGATGGAACCCCAGGCGCCCATCACAAAGGCGATGCCGAGCTCGGTGGCTGAAGCGACCACGGCGGATGCGCCGATCACGTAAATCATGCCGGGAACGCCGATGAAACCGCCGACCGCGATGGTGGCGGCCAGCATGCCGGTGAGGAGGCCTACGGGCACGGTGATCCAGGCGGAGATCCGGACCTTGGCAACCTTGAAGTTCATCATCGGCCACAACTCGATTTTCTGCATCTTCAGGGCAAGCGGAGAGACCTGATGTCCCTCGTCGCTGTCGCCCTTCTTGGAAAGCTTGTAGGCATCGTAACAAACATAACCGCCGACGAACACCAGCACGATAACAAAAATCACGCTGACGTAGAGGTTTGAACCGGCGTTGCCCCAGTGGCTGAGGATATACTTCTGGATCTTGATCCCGATCTGGACGCCGATGATCGCGGTGGCGGCCATGACGGCGGCAAGTTTCAGGTCGACCTGGCCGTACTTGAACCGCTTGTAGGTTCCGACCATCGCCTTGGGGAATTTATGGCACATGTTGCTCGCGACCGCTACTGCGCCGGGCGCGCCGAGCGACATCATGGCCGGGGTCATGACGAAGGCGCCGCCGGAACCGATGAAGCCGGAAAGGAGCCCGCCGATCAGACCGACCACGATCAGGGCGACGATTTTACCCACCGTCATGTCCATGAACATGATGGAGATGTCCTTGATTTCTCCGGGGGCGCCTTCCTTGTTGAGGCTGACCATCGCCTTCTTGTTGATCCGGACATCCTCGGCCTGCATTTCGGGACCAAGGACCAGGGTCATTATTTCCCCGTTCGGGTCCTTCTTGAAGATGGCGGTGCGGGTTGCCGCATCGACTTCAGTGAAGATTCCCTTCAGGATATCTTTGGAAGGACCGGCACCGCCTGCGGCCAGGGCGGATGAGGCGAGGATCGGGCCCAGGAAAACTGCGACCATAATTGCGATCAGAAATTTTTTCATGATGACGTATACTCCTCCGAGTAATAAATGTTTTTGTTAAATTATTTCTTCTTGGCTTCCAGACCCAGAACGCTCAGCAGGTTGCTGCCGAATGCGCCGTGGATGAAAGAGAAAAACAGGGCGGTGCCGATCGGCCAGGCCGCATACACTCCGCCGCGGGTGAAGATGTCGGTCACCAGTTTTTCGTTGGAGAATACATAGAGGTATGCCGACAGTGAAATGATGCCGAAGATCACCGTTTGTAAATAAGGCTTCCTGGCATGGGGAGCGGTGACCGGATCTTTTTTCGCGGACTTGCTTTCCGCCAGCATCTCCCTGGCGGTTTCATGCTCACCGGCTTCAGCAAAAGTTGCCGCCATCGCATGTTTGTCAAAATTGGTAATAGCCATTTTATAACTCCTTCTGATTGTTGATAATGAATATAAGTAAAGCTCACGCTTTCTGATAACCACTGTAAACGAGGACCGGGCAGCTCAGATCCTGAAACCATTCGCCGATACTTCTGCCGTCACGTTTCGGCAGACTGGTTTCATCGGCATGCGAGGGTGAGACCACCACACACATGACCTGCCGCCGTTCGGCCACATAATCAAGGATTTCCCTGACCAGTCCGCGGTCACTGCAGACCGGTTGATAAGCGACGCCGAGGGACGCCATCTTTTCATTGAAGGCGGCAAAGGCCGGGTCGCTCTCCAGGGGTGAAACAGTTTTATTTTTCCGGGCGCAGAAGGTGGGCGGCACCACATGAAAAATCTCCAGACCGCCGCCCATCCTCTCGCAGAGATTCAGGGCATAGTTGACGATCTTCAGATCCGGCTCCAGATGGTCGGTGCCGAGCAACACCTTCTTGTGGGCGGTCTTGAAATCCTGCAGCAATTGCCGGGCGGTTTCATGCTCTCCGGCTTCAGCAAATGCTGCTGCCGCCATGGTTTTTTCAAGTTCTTTAAGAAAATTCTGTATTTTGCCCATTGTCTTGTTCTCTTGCTTTGGCTCAATGCTGCGGTGAATTATTTCGCTGCAGCAGGTGGTATTGGTCTCTCAGTTGTTGGCTCCGGCGTGGGCGATGCGCATTTCCCTGGCTTCTTCCGTTTTGCTGTTATTACTGGTATGAGTCGGGGTTACGGTGCTGGTCAGAGTATTTCTTGCCTCATCCGGACAGTTTGCTTCAGCGAAAGTTACGGCCGTCATGATGCGGTCCAGCCAGTTTAATTTACGGTTCATTGTCTTACCTCCTGATTGATTATCTGTGTTGTTTCAACTCCCAATCCGCAACGCTGCGGCACCTACCCTTAGAGCAACTAGCGTGCCAGGAAACGGAAAGTTTTTATATTCAGTAATTTCAAGCACTTAGCGTTTTGCCTTCAGTCGAGAGATTGTTTCAATATGCAACGCAGAAATCTTCTATATGTTATAAACAACGAAATAACAGTAGTTTAAAAGAATGGTTGCAATAATGAACAGCATGATGCATAATGCAACGTCTTAGTCCTTCAACCATGGTTTGAAATGAAAAATCCCCTGCTGGCTTTCAGCATCAGAAAAAAAATCACTTACGGGTTTGTCCTGCTCCTGGTTTTTATGGTCGGGACCATTGGCCTGACGTATGGGGTGAGCAGCCATATCGAGGGGAAAATCCAGCATCTGGAGCTGATCGACGACCTGTTCGGCAACATTCTGGAGCTGCGGCGCTTTGAAAAGAACTACTTTCTCTACGGCGAGCAGAGCGACTTCAAGGAAGCTCTGGTCTACATCGGTAGGGCCGGAAGCATTCTGCAGAACTATCGTGGAACCCTGGACCGGATTATCCCGATTGACACCCAGATCATGCTGACCGGGAAACTTGCCTCCTACGAACTCCGGTTGCGTGAACTGAACGACCTGTACCAGAGCAATAAGCGGCTGAGTAAAAACAGTGCCCGGTTAAAGGAAACCATCCGGAAGATCGGCAAGGACCTGACCGACAATGCCGAAGAAAACTCCCGCCGGGAGCGGGTGGCAGTCCGCGATCTTCTCCAGACGGTCAGGAAAATCCTGGTGGCCGCAGCGATTTTTCTGCTGTTCATGTCTTTCGGGATCGCCACTCTCCTTGGACAACGGGTGGTCAACTCGCTGAAGCTCCTGGAGCGATATGCCGAGAAAATTTCCAAGGAGGACTTTGAAGAGATCCGCTCCACTTCCATGGAAGAGGAAATCCGGTCGGTGCTGAATGCCTTCAACCGCATGTCGCGGATTTTGAAAATCCGCCAGCACCAGCTGGTCCAGTCTGAAAAACTGGCCTCTCTCGGCACCCTGCTTTCCGGGGTGGCCCATGAGTTGAACAATCCGCTGTCCAACATCTCGACCTCGGCCCAGATTCTGGCGGAGGAGATTGATCATGCGGATAAAAACTACAAGAAGGAGCTGCTGGATCAGATCGAGGAGCAGTCGGACAAGGCCCGGGATATTGTCCGCACCCTGCTTGAGTTTTCCAGGGTCCGCGAATATCACCCCGGTGAGGTCAACCTGAAAAAACTGTTCGAGGACACCATTGTCCTGATCCGGGGCCAGGTCCCCACGGACGTGGTGATCTCACTGGATTGTCCGGAGGATCTGATTATTGAAGTGGACAAGCAGAAATTGCAGCAGGTGTTCTTGAACCTCCTGAAAAACGGCATCGATGCCATGGGCCGGAGCGGGAAGCTCTGGATCTCCGCCCACCTGCTTGGCGACCACGAATCGGCCGAGGAACTCGAAATAATGATTGAGGACAATGGTCCCGGGATTGAGCCCGAGAATCTGAAGAAAATATTCGATCCCTTTTTCTCCACCAAGGATGTCGGCCATGGTTCCGGACTTGGCCTCTATATAACCCACGATATCGTGGAAAGACACGGCGGGCGGATCAACGTCAACAGCCAGGTAAATCAGGGCACCACCTTTACGATCTGGCTGCCCCGAAAACAGGTAAAAATACATGAGTGACATTTACGAACTGCTCATCATCGATGATGAAAATATCGCTTTGAAGAACCTCTCCCATATCCTGAAAGGTGAGGGGTATGAAGTGGTTGCCATCCAGAGCAGCACCGAAGCCATGGAGCTGCTGAAAGAAAAGGAATTCGATCTGGTGCTGACCGACCTCAAGATGGAAAAGATTGACGGGATGGACATCCTGAATTTCGTCAGAGAACATCATCCGGATACCGAGGTGATCATGATTACCGGCTACGCCACGGTCGATTCGGCCATCGGCGCCATGAAGGCCGGGGCCTATCATTATATAGCCAAGCCGTACAAGATTGATGAAGTCCGCAAGGTCGTGAAGGAGGCGCTTGAAAAGCAGCGCCTGAAAAGGGAGAATCGCCAGCTTCGGGAACAGTTGAAAACTTTCAAGGCGGGCGCCGATCTGATCACCAACGACTCCCGGATGAAGAAGCTGCTCGATTCGGCCCGGCAGGTGGCGACCACCGACAGCAACGTCATGCTGACCGGCGAATCGGGGACCGGCAAGGAGCTGATGGCCCGTTTTATTCATAAGTGCAGCAGGCGCAGTGGGGGGCCGCTGCTTTCCATAAACTGTGGAGCTTTTACGGAAGAATTGCTGACCAACGAGATGTTCGGCCATGAAAAAGGGGCTTTTACCGGGGCCCATGAAAGTAAAAAAGGGTTGATTGAAATGGCCGACGGGGGGACCCTGTTTCTCGACGAAGTGACGGAGATGTCAACCGCCATGCAGGTTAAACTGCTGCGAGCCATCCAGGAAAAAGAGGTGTTGCGTGTCGGAGGAACAACACCGATCAAGGTTGACGTGCGCTTTGTTGCCGCGACCAATCGCAAACTTCAAGGCGAGGTTGCCACCGGTCGTTTCCGGCAGGACCTTTATTACCGGCTGAACGTGGTTTCCCTGCGGATACCGCCGCTGGCGGAACGAAAAAACGATATTCCCCTCCTGATCCAGCATTTCATCAGGAAATATTCCTCCCTGATGCAGAAGAATGTTCTGGGGATATCCACGGAAGTGGCTGAAATTCTGATGCATTATGATTTTCCGGGAAATGTCCGGGAGCTTGAGAACATCATTGAACGGGGGATCGCCCTGTCTGCCTCTGAACAGATTGAAGTTGCTCACCTGCCGGAAGATCTGCAGGAGATGACCCTGCTGACTTTCCGCCATAAAAGCGGGGCCATGCCCTCCCTTGCCGACCAGGAAAAGGCCTATATTGAGTGGGTCCTGAATGAAACCGGGAACAACAAGAGTGAAGCGGCTGGTATTCTCGGCATCGACCGGGTCTCCCTGTGGCGCAAACTCAAAAAATTCGGGCTGGAATAGCGGCTTGGCTTTGGCGGTTCTCAGGGAAGAAAAACGGCAATCGCAAGCAGCAGACAAAGGGTGAGTGCGGAATAGAGCAGGTAAATGCCGATCACACCCTGATGGACGCTGCGCCGGATGCCGGTGGCCAGGCCGGCGAATTTCCGCGTGAACCGGGCCAGGAAAAGATCAAGGACCGGATCAGGGGTGTGGCTTTTGAATGCGGCGGGGGTGGAAAATATTCCGGTCGCTTTTTTTTCGAAAAATTCGGTCTGAAGCGCCCAATGAAAAAATGACGCGATCATTTCCGCGAAGGATGAGGTGGTGTACTGGGCCCGCGGGATTTCTCCTCCGTAGCCGCAGCCCCAGGTCGGGACTTCATTGTCGGGCGATCGTTGCCGCCGGGTCAGCAGATAAACCGGAAGCAGAAGGGCCAGAAAGAACGCGGCTGAAAAGGTTATCGCGCGGGCGGGGGCCAGGCTGCCGAAAACATGTGTGATCTCTACCCCGTTCGCTGTCCATAAGGCGAGCGCGCCGGCGAGCAGCGGTCTGGTGGTTTCCGGCAGGATGCCTATCCAGAAACAGCAGGCGAGAAGCAGTCCCATACCGATGAGCATGGCGGGCGGCGCCTCATGGCCCAAAGCATGCGCGGAGCGGCTTCTGCCCAGAAAGGAGAGCCCGAAGACTTTGGCGAAACAGAGGAGCGCCAGCCCGCCGATCAGCGCCAGGGCCGGAATGGCCAGCAGGATGAAGTGCAGCTCTCCGGTCCGGTCGACTCCGCCCTGCAGGAGACCCAGGAAGATAAACCATTCACTGACGAAACCGTTCAGCGGCGGCAGACCGCAGATCGCCACCGCCCCTCCCAGAAAGAAAAACCCGGTCAGCGGCATGGTTCTCAGCAGCCCGCCGAACCCGGACATCTCCCTGCCGCCCATGGCCTGGACCACCGATCCGGCCGAGAGGAAGAGCAGACCTTTGAAAAGACCGTGATTGACCACATGCAGCAGCGCCCCGGCCAAGCCGAGAGCGGCGAGGGCCGGCAGGCCGTGGCTCTTGCCGAGCATCGCCGTTCCGACCCCCAGCAGGATGATGCCGATGTTCTCGATGCTGTGATAGGCGAGCAGTTTTTTGATATCGTGCTGGGCAATGGCGAAGACCACGCCTAAGATTCCGGAGAGAATGCCCAGTCCAAGCACTGTCCAGCCCCACCAGGCGGGCAACGACTGAAAGAGGCTGACCACCCGCAGGATGCCGTAGATGCCGGTTTTGATCATCACCCCCGACATCAGGGCCGAGACATGGCTGGGGGCGGCGGCATGGGCGCCGGGCAGCCAGATATGAAGCGGCATGATTCCCGCCTTGAAGCCGAACCCGATCAGGGTCAGGAGAAAAAGGATCGCGCTGCCGCCGACCAGGGTGCCGGCGGCCGGCAGACCGACAAGACAGCTCTTTTCGCCGAGCAGGGCGAAGAGGCCGAAGAGGGCCAGGGTTCCGGTGTGGGTCGCGATCAGGTAGACATATCCGGCCCGGAAATTCTCTTCTTGCTGCTGTTCGGTGATCACCAGGAAGTAGCCGGCCAGGGCCATGATCTCCCAGGAAATCAGGAAAACCACCCCGTTATCGGCGGCGAGCACCAGGGCGATGGCGGCGGTCAGGATCGGGTAGAAGGTTCGGATCCAGGCGTTGCCGGACGCGTCTTTTGCCTGCGGCCAGTAACCGCTGCCGTAGAGAAGACCGGTTCCGGCAATGACAAAGGCGGGCAGCAGAAAAACCCCGGCCAGCCCGTCGATCCGCAGGGCGAAAAAACCGTTAATTGACGGCCAGGCAAGGGCCAGGGTTGCCGGTTCGGGGCGGCCGAGACAGAGCACCGTGGCCGCCGCTCCCAGCAGTGTTCCGCCCAGGCCGAGAAACAGGGAGAGACGGTCCGGGAGCACCGATCCGGAGCGGCCGAGAGGAGCAAGAATACCGGAAAGAAGGAGAAGGCATATGGCGGCGATGAAGAGAGGCATCCGTCTTTCCTTTACCCGTACGGTGGTGTGAAAACGGCGGAGTCGGCAGGCATCGGATCACCGCTTGTCCAGCAGACGCAGCAAGGCGTCCAGGGTGGTGTAGGGATGGGGCGGGCAGCCGGGAATATAGAGGTCGACCGGCAGGATCCCCTCGATGCCGTCGTGGCTTTCGGCGGCGCCGGCAAACGGGCCGCCGCTGAGCGCGCAGGCCCCGGCGGCGATCACCAGTTTCGGCGGCGCGATCGCCTCGTAGGTGGCGAGCAGGGCCGAATGCATGTTTCTGGTCACCGGTCCGGTCACCAGCAGGCCGTCGGCGTGGCGGGGCGAGGCCACGAACTGAATGCCGAAGCGACCCAGATCGAAGACCAGGGTTCCCAGCACATTGATATCCGCCTCGCAGCCGTTGCAGCCCCCGGCCGAGACCTGCCGCAGTTTCAGGGAGCCTTTGAACAGGGAGAGCATCTGCCGCTCAAGTTTTTGCGCCAGGGCGTATTCGACGCCGTCATAAAACAGGTCCCGGCGGTGGCTGGCCGCAAGCCGGTAATCATTGCCGAAGGTGATCGCCCCGTGCGGGCAGACCGGGCAGTCGGCACAGAAAAGACAGCGACCGAGGTCGATCCGGATCCTGCCTTCCGGACGGGTGACCGCGCCGAAAGGGCAGCGTTCTTCACAGCCCGCGCAGCCGACCGGACATTTTTCCCGGGCGATGACCGGCAGCCCCCGGAAACGCGCGGGCAGCACCGGCTCGACCCCGGGGAAGGGGGCGGTCCGGTAACCCTGTCTGATTCGTTCACGTATGACGCGCAGCATATTCTATCCTGTTCTCAACTCTCACATCGTATTAATGGAGCTCGGTCGGCAGATTTTACTGCAACCAGGGCTTTGAGACACAAAGTTTTTTAAACTATTTCTGGTTTCATTTCCCTGCGGCTCGAAGTCTCATTCCATTTTCTTTCTGCCGCGTGCAGTCATTCCGGCGAAAGCCGAAATCCAGATCGAACTGGATGCCGGATCAAGTCCGGCATGACGTTTGCTGCCCCGCAGTTCGAACTCTCACGCTGTTCGCAATCTGCTGCCGGATAGTCTTCAATTCTCTTGCTGTTCACCTTTTTGCGACGTCATCACAGATCAAAACCGCAGTAAGACAGGTTAAAGCTCTTGTTACAGAGTGGAAAATCGGAAATCTGTTCGTCCCGCAGCGCCATCGCCAGTCCGCTCCAGTTCAGGAAAGACGGATCGACCACCTTGTAGCACCGGAAGCGCCCTGCCCCGTCGGTCAGGGCGGCATGGGTCACCGCTCCCCGCCATCCTTCAACCATGGCGACGCCAAGGGAATCGGGGGCCGGAGGTGCGAGCGGATGACTGAGTTCCCCTGCGGGCAGGGAGGTGAGCCGCTTTTTCAGAAAGCTTAAAGAATGCTCGATTTCCCGCTGGCGTACCCTGGCCCGGGCCATGACATCGCCGTCGTTTTCCAGGATCGGCGGGATTTCTTCGGTTCCATACCACAGGGGGTTTCCCGGTTCTCTCCGGCTGTCGCAGTCGATCCCGCACGCCCGGCCGGCGACCCCGGTGAGTCCGAGCGTGGCGCCGTCGGCCGGGGTCACCCGGCCCGTCCCTTCCAGACGGGCCAATACCGATGGCGTTTCAAAAAAGAGGTGCAGCGCTCCGCGGGTGTGTTCCGCCACCATTTCCAGGCTGGCGACCATCTTGTCGGCCAGTGCCGGTTCGATGTGGAAGAGAACGCTGCCCGGGCGGATCAGTCCCCGGCCGAACCTGCTGCCGCAAATCCCGGCCGTCAGGTTCAGATAGTCGCCCCGCAGGCGGCCGCAGAAGGAGGAGGTCGGCAGAAAGCCGATATCACCCGCCAGGGCGCCGATATCTCCGACATGATTGGCGAGCCGCTCAAGCTCAAGGGCGATGGCCCGGATCGCTATGGCCCGCGGCGGGGCCTGGATGCCGGAGAGCCCTTCAAGCACCGAGGCGTAGGCGCTCATGTGGCCGATGGAGGTGTCGCCGGCCATGGTTTCGATCCGGTACGGGGTCTGCGGGTCGGGACCGCCGAGCAGCATCCGCTCGATGCCCCGGTGCTGGTAACCGAGGGAGATCTCCAGGTGGAGAACCCTTTCCCCGTAGCATTGAAAACGGAAATGGCCCGGTTCGATGATCCCGGCGTGGACGGGCCCCACCCCGACCTCGTGAATCTCCTCACCCTCGACCCGGAAATAGTCGATATCACCCACCTGCGGATGTTTGTCCGCCGGGCGGTTCCAGGCGTCATGGCCGGTCCGGGAGGCATGAAAGCGCACCGGTTTGAACCACGGGTGTCCGGCAAAGGGGATGCCATACTGTTCGGCGATCTCCCGTTCAAAGAGATGGAGCTGCTGGCAGAGCGGGGTGAGAGACTGCTGCGGTCCTTCGATCCTGGCGCGGGAAACGGTCAGAGGCTTCCCGGGCCCGGCCGTAAGCACACCATAGATAAAAAGCCCGGCGCCATCGTTTTCCCGGTCTGCGAAGAAGGCGGCCAGACGTCCGCCCGCCTGCAGCTGTTCATGGATCGTCCGGCCCAGTTCTTGATAAGTGAGGAGCGGCAGGTCGGCCAGTGCAATCCGTCCCCCGTTGGCAATCGGGACCAGGTTCATGGGGTCACCTCCAGCAGGGCGGCCGCATCGCGGAAGAGGAGACGCAGGGGTTCCGGCAGATAGAGGCCAAGGATCAGGACCAGCCCCAAGAGGAGCAGCGGGCTGATCACGGTCATGAAGGATTCGCGGATCGCTTCGGGGTTTTCCGCCTCTTCCATGGGCGGACCCAGGACCACGGTCAGCACCGTGTGGCTCATGCCGATGAAGATGATGGTCAACAGGGCGATGAAGGTGAGCCCGAGTGCGTGGTGACCTCCCCCGAAAATGGCCCGGAGAATGGTGAATTCGCTCATGAACGGGCCGAACGGCGGGGAGCCGGCGATGGCCAGAAACCCAGCCAGGAAAAGACCGGCCGACCAGGGCAGGACCGCGATCGCGCCCTGGGTCTCGCACATCCGCTTGCTGCCGAAATAGCGGTGGATATTGCCGACGCTCATGAACAGAGAACCCTTGGTCAGGGCGTTGTTCAGGACATGGAACATCGCGCCGTAAGTCGCGAGCCCCCCCATGGCGAGGCCGATGGCCAGGATCCCCATGTGCTCGACGCTGGAATAGGCGAGCATCCGTTTGATATCGCGCTGGCGGATGACAAAGATCGCGGCGAAGATAAGGGACAGCACTCCCAGGGCCAGCAGGAACTTGTGGGCCATGACCTGTTCCCCTGCGGCGATCATGATCTGCATGCTACGCATGACGGCGAGAAAGGCGACCGAGGTGAGCCCTCCGGCCAGCAGTCCGCCGACCAGGCCGGGCGCCTCGCCATAGGCGTCCGGTTTCCAGGTATGGAGCGGGGCCAGGCCCATCTTGGTGCCGAAGCCGATCAAGAGAAAGACAAAACCGGCCCGGAGCCAGGGGCGGGAGAGCTGACCGGCTCCGGCCAGCAGATGGTCGAGTTCCAGTCCCTGCTCACCACCGACCGCCAGCCCGGCATAGGCGATGAAGAGCAGGCCGAGCATGGCCAGCGCGATGCCGACGGAACAGAGCAGCAGATATTTCCAGGTCGCCTCGATCGAAAAACGGTTGCGGTTGAAATAGATCAGCGGCGCGCTGACCACGGTGGTCGCTTCCACCGCCACCCAGAGCAGGCCGAGGTGGCGCGCTGCTGCGGCCAGGCTCATGGCGCCGAGAAAAATCAGCAGGCAGACGGTGAACCCCCGGTTGTTCCAGGTCGGATGGGTGCGGAAGTAACCTACCGCGTAAAGCGATGAGGCGGCAAAGAGCAGGCTCACCACCAGCAGGATCAGGCGGCCCAGGGCATCCAGGCCGAGCAAGCCCGTGACCGGACCCGGGACCGGCCAGAGGGCAAGCTTGAGGGCGAGCCCCAGATGGATCAGGGAGGTGGCCGGGATCAGCAATGGCCGCAGGCGCTCCGAAGGGATCAGGGCGGCCGGCAGGGCCATGGCCAGAGGAAGCAGGATCAAGGTATGAAGGGCCATGTCGTTCATTCTTTCAGCAGGCAGAGGTGTTCGGTGTCGGTGGATGAAAATTCCCGGTTGATATGGTTCATGACGATTCCCATGACGAAGATGGCGACCAGCATGTCGAGCAGCACACCCGCCTCGACCAGGAGCGGCATGGCCTCGGCCAGCAGGATGCCGAAGATGAAGATCCCGTTTTCAAAGATCAGGTAGCCCAGAACCTGGGTGATCGCCTTGCGCCGGGTGATCAGCATCAGGAAACCGGCCCCCAGAGTGGAAAAGGCGGCCGGAATGAAGAGCGAATGCTGGTGCTCGGGCAGAAGCGGCAGCCGATCGGCGAAGATAAAGGCGCCGGCCGTGGTCAGGGCGCCCAGCATCAGGGTCATGATGTAACCGATCCGCGGTTCGATCTCCCGCCGGATCATGACCTGGCGGATGGCCCGGAGAAGCAGCCAGGGAATCACCCCGCCCTTGATGCACATCGCCCCGAGCATCAGCGTCAGCGAATTGAAGTTCGGGCCATGGACCAGCGGCGAGAGAACGGCCAGAAGTGCGCCCTGCACGGCAACAACCCGGATGCAGGCGCCGAGCCGACTGCTGCCGAGGATGAAAAAATTGAGCAGGATCACGGTCAGGAGGATAAAGGTCGCAAGATCGTTCATCCGTCACCTCAATAACAGGATAAGTGAGAAGAAGGAAAGAAGCGTCGTGCCGACGAGAAGCTGCGGCACCCGGATCAGCCGGAGTCGCGCCATGACCGATTCCACCAGGCCGACGCCGACGGCCAGAACCAGGAGCCCGGCCACAAACGCGACCCCGTCCAGCAAGGGACTGCCGAACGGAGGCAGGAGGAGATCGAGGATCAGGGTTGCGAAAACCATGAGTTTCATGGCGCTTCCGTAGAGAATGAGACCGAGATCCGGCCCGCTGTGGTCGAGCACCATCACCTCATGGATCATGGTCAATTCCAGGTGGGTGTTGGGATCGTCAAAGGGGATCCGGCAGTTTTCAACCAGAAGCACCACGAACAGACAGCAGGCGATCAGGGCCAGCGCCATGGCCGCAGGTCCGGCAAGCGGGGTGGCGACCGGAGGGTGCAGCATCCCGTTCAGGCTGAAATCACCGGAGACTCTGACCAGGACGGTGAAAGCGACCAGAATCGTGGGTTCCACCAGCACCGAAAAGGTCGCTTCACGGGCCGCGCCCATCCCCTCGAAACTCGACCCGGTGTCGAGGGCGGCAAGAATGATAAAGAAGCGGGCGAGTCCCATCAGGTAGACAAAGAGAATGAGGTCCCCGGGAAAGGAGAAGAGCGCCGGCATGGCGCCGAAAGGAAGCAGCAGCGCCGCAAGCACCGGGACCACGAAACCGACCAGGGGACCGGCCCGGAAAAGCCAGGTGGTGGTCCTGCTGAGCACCATTTCCTTTTGGAAAAGTTTCCAGAGGTCCCGATAGAGCTGCAGGAAAGGCTGGCCCCGGCGGCCGGCGATCAGGGCCTTGGTCCTGGCAATGACCCCGGGGAGCAGCGGCGAAAGAGCGAAGAGCAGAAGGAGGTGGAAAAGTGCTGAGGCAAGCATCGCGGTCACCGGCTCCGTTACGAGAGAAAATAGTTCCAGCCAAGCAGGAGGAGCGTGGCCAGAAAGATATAGGTCAGGTAGATGTTCATCCGGCCGGCCTGCAGACGGCGACAGGAACTGGCGAGATTCCCGGCCTGCCTGAAGAGGGGCGCAAACCAGCGGTCAAGCACCGGATCGATGAGCTGCGGCCGGAAACGCTGGATGGACACGAACAGCGCGCTGCTGATGGCGGAAGTTGCGAGCGGCCGGAGAAAGGAGGTGTAGAGTGTGTCCTGGGCGAGCTGGCCATAGCTGCCGGCCGTATAGGCCATGGTTGGCGAGGGTCTGTTGTAGCCGCAGCCCCAGGTTCCGGGCATATTCTCCTTGCTCCGACTGAGGTGTCGCCAGCCGATGACAAGAACCAGCAGGCCGGCCAGCAGGAGCCCGGCCAGGGTCCAGGCCTGGCCGAAGGGCAGCATGGCGGCAGCGGCAGTCGCGAGGGTCGGCTGATCCGGGGCCAGCACGGTCAGCGGGGCCTCGAGAAGCCGCAGTCCGGCCTGGGGAAAGATGCCGAGCGCCAGGCACAGCGCTGCGGCCGCGCCCATGGCAACACGCATGGCCGGAGCGCTTTCGTGCATCCGGTCCGCCTCGGGGCTTCTCGGTTCACCGCCCAGAACGATGCCGATCATCCTGGTCATGGCGAGCAGGACCAGGCCGCCAACCATCGCGAGCAGCACCGCGAAGAGCATGAAGAGAAAGGCCTGCCCGCCCACGGCATCCCGTCCGGCATGGAAAAGGCCGAGATAGATCAGCAATTCGCCGATCAGGCCGTTCAGGGGCGGCAGGGCGGCTATGGCGGCGGCGCCGATGAGCAGCAAGGTGCCGGTGACCGGCATCCTGCGCAGGACGCCTCCGAGCGTTGACATCTCGCGGCTCCCGGCGGCGTGGACCACGGCGCCCGCCCCCATGAACAGAAGGGATTTGAAGAGCGCGTGGTTCCAGATATGGAGCAGGGAGCCGGCCAGGGCGAAGGTGGCGGCAACCTCGAAACCGCAACTGCCGCAATAAAGCCAGAGGCCGAGGCCGAAAAAGATGATGCCGATATTTTCCACCGTCGAATAGGCCAGGGTCCGTTTGATATCAACCTGGGTCGCCGCCATGGCGATGCCGAAGAGCGCCCCGGTGATCCCGAGAGAGGCGACCAGGAGCCCGGCCCAGGACGGCAGGGGCGGCAGAAAGGTCAGCATCCGCAGAAAACCGTAGATGGCGACCTTGACCATCACCCCGGACATCAGGGCCGACACATGGCTGGGCGCGGCGGCGTGGGCCTTGGGCAGCCAGCTGTGCAGGGGAAAGAGCCCGGCCTTGGTCCCGAAGCCGATCAGGGCCAGGGCAAAGAAAATCAGGGGTGTGGTCCCGGACAGCTCGCGTAAGATCGTGAAGGAGGCAAAATCAAGGGTCCCGGCCAGCCGATATTCTTCGAAAAAGAAGAAAAAGAGAAAGGCGGTGCCCAGATGGGTGGCCACCAGATAGAACCAGCCGGCTTCGCGGGCCTGCTCCTCCTGCAGGTCGTGGATCACCAGAAAAAATGAGGAAAGAGACATCATCTCCCAGGCGATCATGAAGGTGAGGCTGTCGGCGGCGGTAATGACCAGGGCCATGCTCAAGGCCAGGACGTTGAAGTAAAACCAGGGCCGGGCCGGCAGATGACTTTTGCCGGTGCGGTCAAGATAGCTGCCGCCGTAAAGACCGCCCAGGAGCACAAGCAGGCCGGCGGGCAGCAGGAAGAAGGCGGCGAGGCCGTCGAGGCGGAGGGTGAGGAAAAGATCGCCGCTGTCCCAGAAAAAACCGGCATTTTCAGGCTGCCCGGAAAGGAGCACCGGAAGGGGTGCGGTGAGGCAGAGCCCTCCTCCCAGGAGGCTGCCGGCGGCACCCAGCCAGTGGCCCGTCCGACCGGCACGACCGGCGCAGAGCGGCGCGATGCTGCCGGTCAGCAGCACAACGAGCGCGGTCAGCAAGAGGTTCATGGAGGACATGGGGTCAGTCTTTTGCTCCGGAGAAAGTAGTGGCAGAAGCAGCCGCGGTCCGGGGTTTTTTATCTTCTTTTTTCCCGGAGGGTTGCCTAAGGATCCGCTCTTCGGTGGTCCGGATGCATTCCAGCATTTCCTTGCGCGGCAACTCCTTCATGATCTTGTTGACAAAAGCAGGTTCCATCAGGAGGCGCTGCAGCCGTGTCCGCAGGATGGCCATCTCCTGAATGTTTGCGGGCAAAAGCAGGAAGACGACCCTGGCCGGGACCCCGTCAAGGGCTTTAAAATCAGTGGGCTGTTCAAGATAGGCGAGAATGATGAGTGACTGCTCCATAAAGACCGGATGCTCGTCGCTGGGGGCCATGCAGGCGATGCCGGCCAGTGACGAGGGAACCAGGGCCTCCCGGTCGAGGATCGAGAACTTCAGATTCTTGGTGTTGAAACCGCCGGTGTTGGGCAGAATGGAAAGCAGCTCGTCAAGTGCTTCGTCTCGATTCGCCCCGTGGATCCGGTAGAGAACCGAACCGTTCAGCAGGGCGTTAAAAAGGGTGATCCGGTAGTTGATGCTCTGTCGCGTTGATCCCGCTTCCGATTGGGCCACCAGCCATCTGTCGACGCTGTCGGCCCGGAACCGCCACTGGCCGCCGATTTTGACGGCGAAAGGAAACTGGTTGTCGGTGAGCATCCGGTAGATCGTTTTCTCAGAAACGCCCATGCTTGCGGCCATCTCCTTGACCCCGATGAAAATTCTGTCCACACCTGTCTCCTTTTGTCCAATGATGTCTAATATGACAGGATATACATTTCCCCCCGGAGTCCGTCAACTGTAAACTGAGGTTCGTTCCACCGGGAGTGCAGGCAGCGGCAGGCATACGGGTTGCCGGGAACCTGTCTTGCTGAGGGTTTTTCGGGATATTTCCCGAATGGTGACCCATGCGTAAAAAGTGGTAGCCGTCCAGATTGGCCAACGACAAATCAATGAGTTGGGTGGCGCTGTCCGTCCGGCTCGTCGCTTTTCCAAGGACCGACAACAATTACTGTAAAAAATTCGTGGTGCAGGTATAGTGTTTGCGACACTTTTATTCTGGGCCGCAGTTTGCCATGGAGCCCAGCGGAATACGGCGGGAGTCGGTTCAACTCAAATAACACAGGTCTGAAAACGGCTGTGCTCAGCTGCCGGTTCTGCTTGTGACAGAATCGGCGGGATACAGGTGATGCCGGAGCGGTTCTGTACAGGAAAAATCATCTCGGGAATTATCGGTTATGCGCATCTTGAAAGAAATTTTTGAAAAGAACAAAAAGTGGGCCGGGAGGGTCAAGGAGGGAGATCCTGATTTTTTCAGCAAGCTCTCCAAGCAGCAGGCCCCGGAATTTTTGTGGATCGGCTGCTCCGACAGCCGGGTGCCGGCGAACGAGATTGTTGATATGATGCCGGGGGAGATCTTCGTCCACCGCAACATTGCCAACCTGGTGATCAACACCGACCTGAACTGTCTGTCGGTTCTGCAGTATGCGGTGGAGGTGTTGAAAATCAAGCACATCATCGTCTGCGGCCATTACGGCTGCGGCGGGGTAAAGGCCGCCATGAGCAATCGTGACCTCGGGCTGATCGATAACTGGCTCCGGAACATCAAGGACATTTACCGTCTGCATCGGGAGAGGATTGACCAACTGCAGGATGAAGTGGAAAGGGTCAACCTGCTGTGTGAACTCAACGTCATCGAGCAGGTGGAAAATGTCTGTCATACCACGATAGTCCAGCGGGCGTGGAAATCCGGCCAGGAATTATCGGTCCATGGCTGGATCTACGGCATCGAAGACGGGATTTTAAAGGACCTCAATGTCTGCATGACCGGCCCGGACGATGTTTCCCACACCCACAGACTTGACTAGTGTCGCGTCAAGGATGAACTGTCATAATATTTTTCCGGCATTTTTTGTGCCGGCAAGGCACGTGTTGGGTTGCATAGCAGCGCTATGTAACCCAACAGGTAACGCAGGAGGCGCGAAAAACGACGAGAAAGAAGTGACGGTTCAGAGTTGACGTGACACTAGGAGTTTTGTTGCCGTGAAACAGCATCCTGTGGCCCCCTCTTCCCCGTCTGTAATTCCGAAGTTGAGTGAAGATGACGGTTGATATCGAAAAATTTCTCACGATTCTAGCCGAAGAGGTTCGTGGCTATCAGGTGCCGGTCGTTGATCTGATCGCGGTCCAGACCAATGATCCCTACCGGATCCTGGCGGCGACCATCCTTTCGGCCCGGACCCGGGACGAGGTGACGGCCAAAGCCGCCGCCAAACTCTTTCAGAAAGCGCCCGATCTGCAAAGCCTGGCCCGACTCAACGAAAAAGAGATCGAGAAACTGATCGCACCGGTCGGGTTTTTCCGGAACAAGGCCGGGTATCTCGCCAAATTGCCGGAGGCGTTGGCCTCACAATTCCACGGGGTGATTCCCGACACGGTGGAGGCGCTCTGCACCCTGCCCGGGGTCGGGCGGAAAACCGCCAACCTGGTGGTGGCGGTGGCCTTTAAAAAACCGGCGATCTGTGTCGACACCCATGTCCACCGGATCATGAATATCTGGGGGTATGTGGAGACGAAAACCCCGCTGGAAAGCGAAATGGCCCTGCGGCGAAAACTTCCCGAAAAACACTGGCTGACCGTGAACTCAATCCTGGTCGCCTTCGGACAGGGGACCTGCAAATCGGTGCGGCCCCATTGCGACCGGTGTGTATTGACCGGTGACTGTCCGAAGATCGGGGTCACCCCGCGCAAGATTCAGGGGGGAATAATATCCATGAACAACTCGCTGAAAATGGTGTCCTGGAATGTGAACGGGATCAGGGCCATCGAAAAGAAAGGGTTTGTCGATCTGGTCAATGAGTTTGCCTGCGATATCCTGGCCCTGCAGGAGATCAAGGCGCAGCCGGAGCAGCTTTCCGAGGACCTGTTAAAGCTTGACGGCTACCGGGCATACTGGCACCCGGCCGAAAAGAAGGGCTATGCCGGAGTCTGCACCTACAGCCGTCTGGAACCGATGAAGGTGCTCTACGGCATCGGGGTTGATGAGTTTGACCGTGAAGGTCGGGTGCTGACCCTGGAGTTTCCTGATTTTTTCTTTGTGAATGGGTATTTCCCGAATGCCCAGCATGGCCTCGCCCGGCTTGATTTCAAGCTCGCTTTCAATCGTGAGCTTGGGAATTTTTGCCGGAAGCTTGCCGCCAGAAAAGGGGTGGTTCTCACCGGTGATTACAATGTGGCCCACAAACCCATCGATCTTGCCAACCCCGAGGCCAATGAAAAGAACCCAGGTTTTACCCCGGAAGAACGTGCCTCGATGGATGCGTTTCTCGACAGCGGCTTTGTCGACACCTTCAGGATGTTCAACGAG
>JAHJIQ010000024.1 GCA_018823285.1 Pseudomonadota bacterium | reverse complement strand
TGGAATTGAGAATTACAGTTCAGTGAGCAGCGCGGTTCAGCGGGTGAATAGAAGACTGGCTGACAATGAACGGCTGCCAAAACAACTCGACGCAATCACCAAGAAAGCGACCAAAGGTCAAAAGCGGACTTGACCCCTATGCCAGCGGGTGAATAGAAGACTGGCTGACAATGAACGGCTGCCAAAACAACTCGACGCAATCACCAAGAAAGCGACCAAAGGTCAAAAGCGGACTTGACCCCTATGCCCTATGCTGGACCCCTATGCACTATGCCTATGCAAGGTCAAAAGCGGACTTGACCCCTATGTTTTGACCCCTATGTTGACCCCTATGTTCTACCCTCGGTTAAATTTCACACAAAATAATTTACTCTACCGGAACCATTCCCCTCCTTCGGCCGTTCTATACATTAACGGCTTGCAGGAATGTCCTGTTGCTAAAAAAAATTCTTACGGAGGAAAACCAAATGAAAAAAATCATTATTATTACCCTCGCAATGTTGTTGAGCGGCGGTGTAGCCCTTGCTGCAGGTGGCAAAAACCACGGAACAACGGGAAAAGGTAAGGTTGTGACGGGAAGCAACGCCCAGGGTCAGGCCAGCCAAGACCGCACCGGTCGTTAAGCTTAACGGGCCGCCGCGAAATGTTTTACAGGCCATGGTCATTTTGCGACGGCCCCTTTTTTTTCTGACCCACTTCCGCTTCGATCCTCAGGCTCCCCGGCGGATCAGCTCGAATTGTTCGGCGAGATGATTGAGGGGGCGCTGGGGTCGGACCACGTTAACTATACAAAATCATTAGAAATCATATGCAAAAACAGGCCTTTTTAGGCCCTATATTGACGTTTTTAAGGCCAAAAACGCCGCCGTCATGCTCCCTTTACCAGACGAATGAGATGGTTGACATCACTGTTCAGGTTATCCGACTGTTCCTTCATCTGTTCGGAAACCCCGAATGACCGCTCGGCATCGGCGGCAATCTCCTGGGTCATTTTGTCCAGCTCCAGAATGGATTTGTTGATCTGGGCAATGCCGGACGATTGCTGGTGAGACGCTTCGGCAATTTCTTTTAATAGTTTTGTCCCGGTCATGGTTTTTTCCGAGGCATTGGTAAATGAAATATCGGTATCACCTACCAGACTCACCCCTTTCTTTATCCTTTCATTTGTTCCTTCAATCATCCCGGATGTTTCTTTGGCCGCCTCCGCCGCACGCATGGCCAGGTTTCGCACCTCGTTGGCCACTACCGCGAATCCGGCCCCGGCTTCTCCGGCACGGGCGGCTTCAACCGCCGCATTTAAAGCCAGCAGATTGGTCTGAAATGAAATTCCATCGATAATCTTTATGATCTTGAACGTCTCTTCATTGGAGGCGACTATTTCCTCCATTGCCCGGCTCAATTTCTTCATCGCTTCAGTTGCTTCTTTCATTATGGTATTTGCTTCATCCATGAGATCGTTGGCGCCGGATGCGTTTTCAGCGTTCTGCCTGGTCATGGCTGAAATCTCTTCAAGGGAGGCGCTTGTTTCTTCAAGGGCCGCTGCCTGCTGTGAGGCGTTATCCGAGAGTGACTGGCTGGAAAGAGCCGCCTTTTGCGAGACGTCGGTTACCGATTCCATACTTTGAGCCAGATTTTCAATAATCGAGTTGATCGGCCGGCTGACCTGGCGATCCATTACCAGATAGATCATCCCGATAGTTGCCAACAACAGAAGCAGGCAACCGAGCACCAGATACATTTGCAGTTCGGAGATGGTGTTGTTAAGCGAGGTGAGATCATAGCTGAAAGAGAGAACGCCTCCCTGCTCACCGACCTGCCAATCGTGATGGCACCGGATACAGTCCATAACAACTACCTGGGGTGACAGGATCCGGATTCGATCATCCCAGACATCAATCACCATTTCTTTGCTTGAGAGCAACTCCGGAGAAAGATTGATCGTGTTTTCAGAACCGTTTTGAGTGGAGGAAATATTTAATTTGCCGGTACGATCAAACAGGGAAACGTTAAGAACCCCCTCAATTTCCTGTTGCTGAGAGAGAAGCTTCTGAAAATTCTTCATCTGCCCTCGTTCCAGAGAGCCCTTCACCCCTTCATGAAACGACTTGAATATGTTTTTTGTCGAATCCACATAATTACGGGTCATCGCGTTCTTTACATAAGAACTGAGAAAGACCGTGCCGCCGACCAGGGAAAAGAACAAAACAAGCAACACCGAAACCATGACCCTGAGAGTAACCGACCGACCTGTCATGAACGTTCCCTTCATTGTTCGCACCTATATTTTCAACTTGCGATTTTCTGAAATGCGGTAAAAGGGGAAATTCTTCTTCTTGGCGAAATCGGGAGAGGCACACCCGATGCATGGCGCATTGGTATCAATGCACCATGTCTGTCCTCCATTCCACCACCGGCTGGAGCAATCGGCATAAGTATTAGGCCCCAGACAGCCCAGCTTGAAAAGGCAACCCTTATCCCCGAGTTTTTCAGCAAACATCTGTTCCTGAAAGGCATGATATCGGGGGCAGGTGTCATGGACCTTCCGATCATAAAACAATTTTGGAGCCCCGTTTACCAATTCGGGGACACCGACTTTGACCAGATGGGTAATTGTATGCCAGACCCAATCCGGATGGACCGAGCAGCCGCGAATATTTACCACCAGTTTGTCGATATTCCTCTTGCGGTAAAACTCCTGCAGACCGATGGCCCCGGTCAAATTCCCTTCAGCTGCCGGAATGCCGCCGTCGCAGGCACAGGTCCCGACAGCTACGGCCCCGGCCATGGTTTCAGCTGCCTGCTCAAGGTAATAAGCGAATGGCTTGTCGCCGATCATACAGGCCTCCGGCATTAACTCCGGAATGGCGCCTTCCACGGCAAGAAAATAATCCCCCGCCTGGCCGGTGACATATCGCTCAATGAGGTCAATGGCCTTTCTCCCGGAAATGGCCGACAGATCGGCATGGAAAGCGAGTTGTGAATAATCTGTGATGAGATAGAGAGGTGAAGGCGAACTTGCCTGGAGAAGTGAAATGGAGCATCCCGTACAGGACAGCCCCTGCAGGTAGATCAGCTTGGGAATCGTTTTCTGGTTGATCTGTTTCAAGGCGGCAGCAACAGGCTGCGGGAGATTTCCAATGCCAAGTGAGGCTGTCAGAGTTGCGGCAAGCCTTAAAAAATCTCGTCTATCCAGCATAATGCTCCTTTTCGATCTTTAGAACTGAAGCTCACAGCCGCGGATGAATGTATGACCGGGACCATGTAGAAAACGTTTGCTTTGCATGTGCACAAAAATTTCAAATTCGCAAATTTCTTAGTATCAGTGGACTGAACAGGCGATGCACGGATCAAAGGAATGGACGATCCGCAACGATTCCAGCTGCTCCCCCGGGTTGGCAACGCGGGTTCCGATCAGCGCTGATTCCATTGCCCCGGGATTACCATTGTCATCGCGGGGGGAAGCATTCCAGGTGGTGGGAACCACACAGGCATACCTGTCTATTTTGTAGTCCTCAATTTTTATGTAATGCAGGAGGGCGCCCCGGGATGCCTCGGTGGCCCCATAACCTTCGCCACTGCGCGGGATTTCGATTTCCGCCATTGTCGGTTGACCGTGATCAATTCTTTCCGTCTCATCCAGCAGAAAATCAGCGATCACCACCCCGCTGATCGCCCGACAGAGATGTCTCCCAAGGACGGAGTTCAGCTGATTGGCGGTGATATTGGCAATGCCGGCAAATTTTTCGACCAGGGCTTTTACTTTCTGGTTATGCCCCCGGGTATAATCAACCAGCACTCTTGCTGCCGGCCCGACCTCTATCATCCGGCCACCATATCTTGGCGCCTTGGTCCAGGAATAGGCCGATTTTTTGTGCGGATCAGGAATCAATTCCGAGTTTTTTACCTTGAGGCCGCTGCCTGAAGAATACTTGGAAAAAGCCACATCCTCGGTAATCATCTGAAAATCGACCGGCGATATTTTCCCGTCCAACAATATCCCGGAAGCGAACAGACGTTCACTGTCAAGAGACGAAGTCAGTGGCAGCAGACCATAGGACATAAAACCTCCCTTGCTCGCGCCGATATTCCAATACTCCGGAAAACCCTGGGCCACGGCGACAAGATCAGGGATATAAACATTATGATAAAAGTCCCGTACTTCCTGAATGATCGCCTGATAGGAAACGATGTGATCAATGCGGGCCTCCTGGGTGGATCCACCCGGGAAAATTGCGGTGGAATGGGGAAATTTCCCTCCGAATATTGCTGCGGCCCGGTTGGCTTTCTTCTGAATCTCCATTGCGTCAAGGTAATGTTTCAGAGCCCCGATGTTCAGGTCCCGGTCTTCGATGTACCTGCCGGAAATCCTCGGGAGAAAAGGAGCTGCGGGAAACGGTTTTCCTGATGCCAGTTCGGACTGGACCCAGCTTTTCAACTTCAGAAGCTCGGAATCACGACCGCCATATTGGAGAATCGCCGTGACATCAACAAAATCCAGGGCCGAAAGCTGATAGAAATGGAGAAGATAGTCATACAGATGGTTTGCCCCCTGGATCAGGTTATGGAAAATCCTGCCGTTTTTCGGGACATTCAGGCCGTAAGCCTGTTCCTGCGCGTAAGATGATGCAATGGCGTGGGCATAGGGACAGACGCCGCATATCCGCTGGGTGATCTGTTGCGAATCAAGGGGGTCGCGGCCCTGCAGAATCACCTCAAAGCCGCGGAACATCTCCCCCATACAACGGGCATCGACAACGACATTGTTTTCCACCGTGGTTTGCACGTTCAGGTGGCCTTCTATCCTGGTAACGGGACCGAGGTCGATTCTCATCGAAACTCTCCGAATAGTTGTTTTATGATGTGGACGTTGGCCGAACATTACTTGTCCGGCAATGCTTTTCCTCCCGAGGCACGTATGAACATTCTAGGCACAAGCACAAACAAAAGTACAACCAATTTTTCAGTTCAGATCCAGAGGATGGTTTGTTTTGGAAAAGTGCGGGTTACTGCAATTGAAAGGACGAGGAGCGAGCGTTATGAAAGATCCCATAATAAAAGAAAACTTGATTGGCACCTAATAAAGACCTATAATATGTACAAAATTCAGGTCCTTAAAAAAATGGAGGGTACCACATGGAATCTGTATTGGCAGGATGTTCGGCAAGCATTTCGGAGTTAAAGAAAAATCCATCCGCGCTGATTGAGCAGTCTGGCGGAGAACCAATAGCGATCTTAAATCATAATCGGCCAACGGCATATCTCGTTCCTGCTGAAACGTACGAAGCCTTACTTGAAAAAATTGAAGATTATCAACTGGGAGTTTTGGTTCAGGAACGGCAACACGAAAAAATCTCCGCGGTGGAAGTAACTTTAGATGAATTATAAATTAAAATTTCTTCCAACGGCTCTGAGGGAATGGAAAAAGCTAGACAACTCCGTCCAACTCCAATTCAAGAAGAAACTTAAAGAGCGGCTTGAATCTCCGCATGTACCAAGTTCTCAGCTTTCCGGTTTTGAAAACCATTACAAAATCAACCTTCGGGCAAGCGGATATCGCATAGTTTATGAAGTTGTCGATAAAGAGATATATATCCTCGTAATCGCTGTCGGCAAAAGAGATAAAAATCAGGTCTATAAAAAGGCCCAAATTAGGAATAACGATTAATCGGATAGCCGGGGCACACCACTTCAGCATGCGGCTCTCCCCCAATGGCACTTCCGAAGGGCGCCCAACAGGGCGGTTCATATGGGATGATGCAGCTTGATCCATCCATCATGCAGCGAATATAACCCCTGAGATTTGAGATAAAGCTGAGTTGAGCAGCTCGTCTGCTCGTACGAAACTTATACCCGAAGGGTGTAAGCTTTGGATAATGCCTTTAAACTTGGAATTAAAATCCCTTCAGGTCGTCATTCTCTTCATTGAAATCCACTGCGATCATTTTATCCCCCCTCAGCGGCGCACAAGTACCTGTCAGGATGTCTCCTGCAGCTTGAAGTCGGGAGTTATGCCCTGGATGGGGGTGGCGCTGTCTGCTGCGGGGAGTTTATTGGCGCTTCATTCCGGCGACGGCGGATGATTGCCGGGTGGGAGAGGGACCTTGTTTTTCAAGAATCACCAGCGCGATTCCTCCGAGAATGGCGACGGACGATACTACCAGGCGGATGGTGATGACCTCATCGAGGAAAACGATGCCGCCCAGTGCGGCGATGACCGGGACACTGAGCTGGAGAATTGCCGCGCTGGCGGATGGCAACGCGGGCAACGCTGTGTACCAGATGGCATATCCAATCCCGGATGCCAGCGCACCGGATAAAACCGCATACCAGAATCCCGCTTCGTCCGGAGAGATGTCGGCCGGCGTCAACAGGCTCAATATTGCCGCGAAGGGAACAGCCCGCAGAAAATTTCCTGCCGTTACCCTGGTCGGATCTCCGGCGCCTTTGCCGCGCAGGGAGTATATTCCCCAGGCGACCCCGGCGCCGAACATCAGGATGGAGCCATCCAATGGTGGCGCCGAGAGGCCGGGCAGCATCAGGTTGACAAAACCTCCGCACGCAAGCAGAAGGCCGATAAGCTGCAGCCTTCGCAGGCGCTCGCCCATCCGGAGACCATGGCTGATCATGGTCGCCTGAACAGCGCCGAAGAGCAGGAGTGCACCGGTTGCTGCAGACAGGCTCAGATAGGCAAAAGAAAATCCTGCTGCGTATGTAAACAGGACAAATGCCGACAGCCAGTTCCCCCCGCCGACAGCCGCGCCTTTTCTTATTCGGACTATCAGCCAAAGCATCAATGCGCCGGAGAGCAACCTGATTGTCGTGAAGCTTGCCGGATCAATGGTGGTATGGTTGAGAGCGCCCCGACAGAGTAGTGAATTGCCGGCAAAAGCAATCATGGTAATGGACGTCAGGGTAATCAGGCGGATGGATGACATTGATCAGGACCGGGGTCTGATTGCATAGGGAAAGCACAACCGGATCAGGTCGGATCTCGAAATCATTTCTCAAGATCCAGCTTGGCAAAGGCCTGTTCCAGTTCCACGGAAACGGTCGGGCGGCCGTTTTGGTTCAGGGAGGTGCCGGTGGCCCTTGCTTTCAGAATCGGCTTGTCGTCGGGGAGGCGGTAGATATCCTGCAGGAAAACGAAGCGCAGGCGGGATTCTTTATGCATGTTGAGGCCGATCCAGAACCGGTCGCCGCTCTGCAGCGGGAATTTATAGTCGATCTCGATCCGCATCACCACCAGGTTGATCCGGTCTCTGGTGAAGGCGGCGAAGTCGATTCCGTATTCCTTTAAGAACTCATGCCGGGTGTGCTCCAGGTAATTCTGGTAGACCGAGTTGTTGACGATCCCCTGCATGTCGAGCTCGTAGTCACGGACCTGAAAATCCAGTCGGTAAAGATATTCTGTCATTTTTCCAGGGCTCCCGAGAGTATTTTGCTCACCATGATTCCGCTTGCCGGATGGCATTCTAACAGACGGCAGGAGAGCAGGCAATAGCAACGACCTCGGGAATGGATAGGGGATGATACCTGGTGTTGGCTGTGGCGCAAGGCGGTTTTCTTTTACGTTTTGTTGCTTGAAAGTCAGCTTTGGGCTGGGGAACGATCCGTTGCCCCCTCTTTTTTCTGCCGGTCGGCGGAGGGGAGGCGCAGGTCCATGGGGATGCCCCGGGTGGAGAGAATCAGCATCCTCGGTTCATCACCAATCCGCACCGGCTGGGGCAGAATCCGCTGCCGGAGCAGGGTCTGGATCTGTCTGACCGTGAGTGTCAGCCCCTTGAATTCCGGTTCGAAAACAAAGGGGCACCCCTCCTGCCAGCCCGAGCAGCCGAAAGCTCTCTTCCCTTTGACCACCTCTTTGCCGCAGAGCGGGCAGCTGGCCCAGTGGCCACTGTCGCCGTTGCCGACGGAATCGTTCTTGATCAGGCCACGGATGTAGTCGCCGATTCCGGTCATAAACAAGTCGGGGTCGAGCTGGCCGCGTTCGATCCGTTTCAGCTTCTCCTCCCATTCCCCGGTCATCTCCGGTGACTTGAGCAACGGGTCCCGGACCAGGGCAATGAGACAGCGGCCCATATCGGTGCAGCGCAGTTGCTTTTTCTCCCGGCGGATATAGTTGCGCTGCAACAGGGTTTCGATGATCGCGGCCCGGGTGGCGGGAGTGCCGATGCCGCGTTCCTTGAGTGCTTCGCGCAAAACATCGTCCTCGACAAATTTACCGGCCGCCTCCATGGCGCCGAGCAGCGAGTTTTCGGTAAAATGGCTGGGCGGTTTGGTTTTGCCTTCGTGCAGATACGGTTCATGGGGGCCGCTTTCTTCCTCCACGAAAGCGGGCAGGGACTGGTCGTCGTCAGCATCCTGGCCCTGGTTTTTTTTCGGGAAGAGGGTTGTCCAGCCGGGCTTGATGATTTGGGTGCCCTTGGCCTGAAACTTTACCTGATTGCTGATCCCGTCCACCGTGGTGATTTTTTTGCGGCAGGCCGGATAGAAAGCCGCGATGAACTGGGTGGCGATAACGTCGTACAGCAGCTGTTCGTTGTCGCCGATCTTGCCCGGTTTGACCCCGGTGGGAATAATGGCGTGGTGATCGGTCACCTTGCTGTCGTCGATGATCCTTTTGGTGAAAGGCAGTTTCGCGAGGTTCAGGGGTTCGATCTCATCCGGGCGGATCGTTTTGAGCTGGGCCAGGATTTTGGGAATGCGCGGCTTCATGTCCTCGCTCAGATACCTGGAATCGGTACGGGGGTAGGTGACCAGCTTTTTTTCGTAGAGATTCTGGGTGGCGGCCAGGGTATCGGCGGCCGACAAGCCATACCGCTTGTTCACATCCCGCTGCAGGGTGGTGAGGTCAAAAAGCTGCGGCGGCTGTTCATTGACCTCTTTGCCGGTAACCCCGCTGATGACAAAGGGGTGGCCCGTTATTTTCTCAAGCAGGGCGTGCGCCTTTTCCGGCTCTTCAAAGCGTTTGCCGGTGTGTTTGAACACCACCTCGCGATAACGGGTGGCGAGTTCCCAGAACGGCTGGGGCTGGAAATGAAGGATGGTATCGTCCCGCTCGACGATCATCGCCAAGACCGGGGTCTGGACCCGGCCGATGCTCCACAGGACCCGGTCCTTGCCGCCGCCGATGCGCCCGTGTTTGACCGTGTAGTACCGGGTGGAGTTGAGGCCGACGATCCAGTCGGATTCGCTGCGGCAGCGGGCCGCAGCATAGAGCGAATCGTAGTCGTGGCCGTCTTTCAGATTTTTGAAAGCCTCCTCAATCGCGTCGGGGGTGAGGGAGTTGAGCCAGAGGCGGCGGATCGGCTTGTCCTCGCAGTCGGCCTGGGCCAGGATGTAGCGAAAGATCAGCTCGCCTTCACGACCGGCATCGGTGGCACAGACGATCTCATCACTCTCCTTGCACAACGATTCGATAATATGGAACTGTTCATCCACCCCGCGATTTTTAATCAGGGCAAGCTTGAAGGTGTCCGGCACGAAGGGCAGGGTGTCCAGGGACCAGCGCTTGAGGGCAGGATCATATTCGCCGGGTTCCTGCAGGGTCACCAGATGACCGAAGGCCCAGGTGATCGCGCACCCCCGCCCTTCGATATATCCCTTCTTTTTCCCCGTGATCTTGAGGACCTCCGCAATGTCCCGGGCCACGGAGGGTTTTTCGGCAATCACAACCTTCATTGCTCTTTTTTCCCGCGCTCTATACTTTTTGACTGAATACAAACCGGACTGGCGACGGGTGGAAAGCGCTGCCTTCGACCCGGTTCCACACCCTAAACCTAATTTCAAACTGATGCAAGGAGGAGGAATAAATCAGGCAGGGAGAAGAGATTGCGCTGGTATGAACAGATGCCTTGAGTTGCGGGTTTCTTGTGTTGTAAACGATGTTCCAACTTTGCTTGGAATACCGGAAAGCAGGATGCGGGCAGGAACCGCATTCGATATAAAAGAGAAACCGGCCACGGGTTTTCGCCCGGTGCCGGCTTCTCGGTGACGCCTTTCTTTACCGTTTACTTTCCGTTGCCCGGAGGGGCAGGGCGGGTGGCAAAGAAATCTAAAACGGGATCTGTCAAATGACCGCTTTTATCGGCAGGACCTGTTTTTGGCACATCCCGGATCCGCACAGTCCACCAGGTTGTCGCCGTCATTGTCATAGCCGTCGGAGCAGGTCTCGTACTTGCCTTCCGGGCCGCAGATCCCAATGCCTGCGCAGTCGGGATCGGAGCAGTCGATCAGATTGTCGCCGTCGTTATCCATGCCGTCTGCACACATAGTTTCCTCGGCCGGGGGCGGCGGGGTGCTGCCGTCGGAGGGAATCGGGGTATAACGGATCGTGAAATTAGTCGGGGTCGGCCAGTTGGCATTGTTATCGACGGTGATCCAGAAATTGAGCCCGAGGTTCGCAAGGTCTTCAATCTGATCCATGTAATAGGGATTCGGATCGCCGGAGGCAATCGCCGCATCCTTTGAGGTGTAGACAACCGGGGCAAGATCGGAAAGCTGAACGATCTTCGGAATGCCGTCGGAGATGTAAGGTGCGCCATTGGCATCGAGCCCGACCTGTGACCGGTAGGTGACCCAGACGCCGTTACAGGTGTAGCCGGTCGTGTCATCCCCGGTGTGGGTGCCGGCCTTGGTGATGTCACTTGCATCGGCGCAGTTGATCATCAGGCGGTTGTCGGTGTTGATATCACTGTCATCATCGTAGTAAACCGCGATGGAGCAGGCGCTGCTGTTCAGCCATGGACCGAAGACATCAGAATAGGTCGTAGTAATACCGTCGCTGTTGATGGTATCTTCGGTTGCGATCATGCCGAAGCCCATTCTTTCAACGGGATTGAAATATCCGGGTTCCGGATGATAGGCATCCGGCGGTCCGGCCAGGCCCTGGGCATAGGTTGCAGAAAAGGTGTCTGCCTGGCTCTGGTAGGTGGTCACCGGCGTGGTCCAGTAGTTGCCGGCGGTATCGGAAAAGCCCAGCCCGTCGCCCGCGGTTGAAGGAACAAACTGGCCGTTGACCGTGAAACCGAGGTCGATGGTGAATCCATCCCAACGGCCGGTGGTGCCGTCGGTGAGTTTCTGCAGGCTGCGGTAGGTAGATTTCGGGCCATCGGAAACATTGAAGGAGACGTCAATCGGGCCGTCGATCAGGTTCTTGACCTTAAAGCGTTTGCTTGACTGCAGCGGGTCGCTGCACTGCTTGTCGCTCAGGTCATAGGGGTTGTAGCCGGTGGTCATCAGGCAGTTGGTGCCGTCCACATCATCGCCATTCACCACCTTGAGACCCGGAGCCAGTACATCGGTCTCTTTCCAGGTGATGGCGCCGTTGGTGGCCGTCATGCTCGAATCGGTATAAATGGTGCTGTAGTAGGTCACATACTCGGTATACGGGCCGGGAGGGACGATAACGGTGTCCATGTCCCAGCCGTTGATGATTCCCGCCTGGCTTGCCCCTGCTGCGGCAAGCACCCCTGCGGCCGTTGCCAGTAAAAGTCTTCCTGTCTTCATTTTTCCTCCTCCTTTATCAATCAAGATAAGTTGGTTGTGTGGTCCTGACTTTTTTTGGTTTCTTCATTTTTTCCATGCCATCGCGAATAGCATCCCGGGATACTGCACAATGAATGCCAATTACCCTATGCATGGATATCTTGTTGAATTAACGCTCTTCGCTGTGGGAGGAGATGGTTTGAGATGTGGTCCGGGTAGTCAGTTTCTGTTTTCAGCTCTCCAGATTCTGGTCAGTTGCCGGAGAAACCTGGAAAAACTGCAGATCAGGAAAAGGGGAGGGACGTCCTGGCGCCGGATTGCCCGATTTCGGAAGGAACCCGAGCGCTGAAGAAGGAGGCACAATGGTTGTCGGGATTTAAGCTATTTCACGATTTCGGCAGTACCCAGCAGTTCGAAAGGAACACTGAAGCCGAGCTTTTTCGCCGTGGTAAGGTTGACAGTCATTCCGCTTTTTGATGCCCTGCCGGGAGGGATGTTGGCGGGACTCTCGCCCTCCAGGACTTCCATGATCTTCAGGGCCATCCCCTTGCCCAGATATTCCGGCGAAGCGGAAGAAGAAATGAGAATCCCCATCTCACAGGTGCCGCTGAAAACAGAGGCGGAAGCCTTTCCGTTTGTCAGGAGGTTCTTGGCGATCAGGCCGATATTTTCCCGGCTGTTGATATTGCTGGCCGAGGTCAGCAGGGCTGCTTCAGCACCGGAAAGATCGAAGAAATCTGCGGAAAAGACAACATCGTAGTCGGCCTGGTCCAGAAAATTGACATCGTGGGCGTCGATTTTAATGACCTTGCCCCCCGATTGCAGAACAATCCGTTCCGCCGCTTCCATCTCCAGAACGGAATCCCTTTCCCGGCTTGAATAAAGGATCGCAAGCCTCGAATAGTTCGAGATTGTTTTCAGGTTTTGCAGCAGTTCCGCCAACGGCATGGTCGCATCCATTCCGGTGACATTGCCGGCCACGCCGCTCTCATCCGGGTAAAAAGCCCCGCCGTAGACAACCGGAAATTCAGGCTTCAGCCGAGTCACGAAGGCGGATACCGCCGAACCATAGGTGACGAGCACCCTGGAACCAAGGACATCAAATTTCCTGATGGCGTTTTTCCATGAGTCGGCGGAAGCTGCCGGGTTCTGGAGGATAAATTTTGGCGGGTTACCCCTGGCTTTGAACTCGTTCAGCATGGCATTATGCATAGCCGTATAATGGGGAATATCCTTGGCGGGCATCAGGGCGCCGACAACCTCCGCCGCGGCCGGTTCCGGCAAAAAAGAACAGAGAATATACGCCAGGATGATGGCGCGTACATAAACCGGAAGGTTTCTGCCGCAACGCTTCAGACAGGAGAAGGTTTTCTTCAGGAATGTAGTTGGATCGGCTGGAGTTGCAAAAACGGAATTGCAGACGGATTTTTTTCTGGTCATGGCTCTCTCCCCCCCCCAAGGAGTCATACGAAACAATCGCCTTCAAACATAACATTAAAAAAATCACAGGCCAAGCATCTAAATAAGATTGTCAGGATTTCTGTCATTCAGACCATAATTTTCCGACACTCGTGGCCGGGTGCACATGTACGGCGATATATTTCACCCCTTGGGAGGTACGAGTGCCGGTCAACGGAGAATTCCCGTCGGAAAATACCCACATCCCGAAAATAACATCTCATGGACTAAAGCAACTGCTTGCAGTAGAATTTGGACTGTCATGACCTGCAGTCGTCAAAATCCGGTCGCAAATGAACCTGCGTGTTTATTCTGTCAAAGGTTCTGACTTCAGATCAATGTTTCGGAGACGGGAATGGTTGTTGAAAACTGGGCGGAATATTTCAAGTTCTTCGCTGCGATGATGGCCATCGTCAATCCATTGGGCGCGGTGCCGGTTTTCATTAACCTGACCAGCAATCAGAATACCGATGCCCGAAGCAGGACAAGTGTGGTGTCTGCTTTATCCACCACCATTATTCTGCTCATTGTCCTCATTACCGGCGAGTTGATCCTGCAATTTTTCGGGATTTCGATCGCCTCTTTCCGGGTGGGCGGGGGAATCCTGATCCTGCTGATGGCCATCTCGATGCTCCATGCGAAGATGAGTCATGTCAAGCAGACGGAAGAGGAAGCGCTGGATTCCGAAGATCGGGAGGCGGTGGCGGTGGTCCCTCTGGCGACTCCATTGCTTGCCGGACCGGGTGCGATCAGCACCGTGATCCTCTACGCCCAGAGGCAATCATCCCTCACTCATTACCTCGTTCTTGCCGGCGGAATCGTGCTCCTCGGGTTGATCACCTGGCTGGTCTTCCGCCTGGCGCCATTTCTCTCGAACCTTCTCGGCCGGACCGGAATCAACGTGGTGACCCGGTTGATGGGGCTCATCATGGCGGCGGTCGGGGTCGAGTTTATTGCCAACGGCCTTCGCCAGCTTTTTCCAGTCCTGGCAGGTTGATTCGCGCCTGTATTCATCTTCCATGGTGCCAATAAAAAAATATTCAATACAATGTTGTCGATAACAGACCGATTTTATCTCGGATAGCCAGATTACAACATCCAGACAAGATTGATCCGTGGTTATTTGATCGGAGAGACTTTTACCGGGGAGGCAAACCTTGAGGCCGCTCAAAATGACGGGGAATTGGCGCTGTTCTATGAGGCATGCAAAAGAGTAAAGGGGCTCCGAAACAAATCCGGAGACCCCTTTTCTATAAACTTGAAACATACTTAAAAGACGAGTTGCTTCCTGGCCGATTTAATCCCGATTAGGGATGGGGTTCAGGTTCTCGTCATAGTTATTCAGAAGTACCACTTGAGTTGACTCGTCAATCTGCCCCTTGATCATGGTGTTGGCGATTTTGCTTTTCCAGCCGGAGGCACACAGAGGTCCCTGCAACTGGGAATTCATAATGGTGAAATCTGCAATCCCGGCATCAATCGCGCAGGGATCTGCACCTTCGTTTGAATGATCCATCACGACCGTGGTATTAATGAATGTGCCTTTACAGTACTCGTCCCCCCACAGACCGGAGAACCCGCCCTGGGCATTATTGACCGAGGTGCTCTTCACATAACTGTCCTTTACGATAACTTCACTTGCCGCATCGTAGTCAAAATAGTTATAACAATCGACAACATGGGTACTGGCGTCATCACCCGCTGCCACACTGCTGACCAGTTTCGAGTTGACGATGGTCATCTTGGCACCATCACCTACGATAACAGCGTTTGAGTGGCCGCCCATGGCCTGGGTCTCAATGTCGACGTTGTTAAGGGTCGCTTTGGCGCTGTAGCCGGTGGCGCAGACACCGTTGTTTCTGTCACTGAAAACAGTATTGTCTCCGACCCGGATGGTAACATCCTCGATCAGCGCTTCGACGTTATTGACTACAATCGCCTGGGCCATATTTTGGTTGCCTTCATCAGGGGCTAGATTGCCGAGACGAATATGACGTACTGAGGTGTTGTTCGCCATAACGATAGTCCCTTCAGCACATGTATCGAAGTCGATATTGTTGACGCTTGAGGTGATTGTTGTGTTCTCCCTGCCGCTTCCTTCAAGATACACATATTCCTTCATCTGCAGAGAAGCATCGCCGATATCGTAAACACCGGGCATTACCTTGACAAGATAGGGGTTTGCTGCGGAAGCACCGCTGATGGAATTAACTGCGGCGACAGGACTGGTGAAATCACCACCGCTTAAGGCAACAACAACTACATTTGCCGGCTTGGTCTGGGCATGAGTATGGTTCCCGGCAGCAACCGTGCCTGCAGAAGTGCCGACATTCAGTTTAGAAGTAGAAATCGTGCCGGAAATCTTGGCATCGGTGACAGCTCCATCCTGAATATGACCCGTTTTCACACCACTGCCGGAGGTTGTGTCCTGACCGGTGATACCGTCCGCCTCATCGATATGGCGTGACTGAATCTCATCAGTCCTTGCAGCAAGAGCATTTCCCACCAGGCAGAGCGAAGCCAAGAACATACATCCGGTAATTCCAATCATCTTTTTCTTCATTCTTCATTCCTCTTTTTTTGTTGATATACAATTCTGATTCATCCCCCGTGGTTGAACCATATTGATACATTCAGGACTTCAGCTCTCGTATAAATTTTCTGTCGGTCGAGAGAAAAGTCACTAGCAGCATTTCAGAGTGGAAAAGAGGGGCGGCCCCGGATTTAAATTTTCATTGAATACTGCTAAATGAAAGCAACGATAAAAGTGCAATGCAAAGAAACAACTTCCCCATCTATTGTTTGTTAATCCACCTAAAAATGGTCATGTAATTAAAAACGCCAATCCTGTCAAGCAGATTAGTCATCTGAAAAATGAAGGTTAAACAACAAGGGGTAGGTTGGAAAAATATGTCAAAATACTTCTTTTTGTTATTTACTTGATATTATTTAATAAATATTTGTTTTGAGGTTGGTTCGCCAAATATTTGTTCAGAGACAAAATTAACGGATAGGAGAGATTGCAAAAAGAAAAAAACATAACAAAAAAGCAGATTATCAGACCTTTCAAGATGTCAGGTTTCTATAGATAACCGGCATGCGGATCGGCAGGTCGCTGACCTTGTCGAGAAAGATGTAATTTACTTCACCGTACATGTGGGCGTTGTAGTCGTGGGCCTGCTGGTCGATGGTGATGCAGAAGGGGTGAATGCCGGCCGCTTTGGCCTCGATCAGGGCATGGCGGGTGTCCTCGATGGCATATTCTCCCTTGTAATCATCGTAATCCTCGGGTTTGCCGTCGGACAGGACGATCAGCAACCGGACCCTGGCGTCAACTCCCTGGAGCATCCTGATTGCATGCCGCACCGGCGGGCCCATTCTGGTGTATTCCTGCGGGGCAATTGCGGCGATCCTGCCCTTGATTTCCTCGCTGTACGATTCGGAAAAGTCCTTGATATGGTAAAAATCAGACCGGGTGCGACGCATCCCGGAAAAACCGGCGATCGCATACCGGTCGCCCAGAACTTCGAGGGATTCGCCCATCAGGATCAGGGCCTCCTTCAGCGCTTCGCCGACCCAGCCTTCCGTTGACGAGGACATGTCGATCAGAAACATCCCCGCGATATCACGATCATCCCGCTTCAACCGGATAAAGAGCTTTTCCGACTCCGGCCGCCCGGCACGGGTATCCGAGATTGATTCGACAACCGCATCCAGATCGATCTCATCTCCCTCACGCTGCCTTCGGACCAGCCGTTCGGCAGAGCGCAGCATCTCAAACTGCCTTCGCAGCCTGATCAGCAACCCGCGGTATTTGTCGAGGGTCTTTTGAACGAAGGTCCCCTTGACCGGATGCACCCTTTTTTCATTCAGATGGCACCAGCTCTTTCGGAATCCGGCCCGCCGATAGTCCCACTCGTCGTAGGTGATTGCTCCCGGAAGAGATTCCCCTCCGGGAGTCGCGGCAGTGGTCGGCGGGGCCTCACCCCTGCCGGCCAGGCCCTGGGCCGCAGAGATGTAGTCATCAGGGATCTTGCCAAGGTCTCGGCTGATCTCTGCTGCCAGTTCCTGCAGCGCTTCCGGAATTTCGAGATCGGGTCCGCCGATGATCAGAAGTTGGCTGGAGATGTCTTCAGGGTTTTCTGCAGGCCCAGAGTAATCTCTTTCTTCCTGATCGGCAGGAGAGATGAGAAGGGCGACGGCGTTATCGCTGTTGAAGCGGGCTGGAGATTCTCCGGACTCACTTGTTGGCTCCGGTTCTTCCTCGGGCATAGGTTTGCTGTCCGGGAGAATCGCGGCTAGCGCTTCAATAAATTTCTGCCGGGTTTCGTCCCTTTCCTGCAAGCGGACCTGCCGGGCGGCAGCCGGCCGCAGTCTGCCAAGAAAGGGCAGGGGGGCTACCGGTTCATACGGTTCCCTTAAATCGTCAAGCAGGGCGTAGATCGCGGCCGTCTTTTTGGCGGAATCTTCGGCAGATTCGGAGGGGTTGAGGAATCGGGACAGGATCAGCCGGAACAGATCAGTGTCGGAAGTGTTGTTCGTCCGGTCGGTACGGCCGATCAGGAGAGAGTGGGCCAAAATCTCCACCAGCAGGCTTTTCCCGGATAAAGCGACCTCCGGAAAGCGGCTTTTCGCGAGTTCTGCGCGCAGTTCAGCAGTATCCCGCCAGAGGCCCGGATAGTCTTCAGAAATCAGGGTCAAGACTCGCCAGCCTTCGGCCAGGGTAAACAGATCTTCCGCGAGAGGTGGTTCGGGGAAAATCTTCCAGAAATCATCGGCCGTTATCGGCTTAAGGCTGTAGGGGGCGTTGTACTTTTGCTGCAGGGTTTTCAGCCATGGAGATTCCGGAGTGATGACCATCTCGAAAGTGCGGGCCCTGATCAGGCATAACTGGGTGGTGACCATCAGTTTGTAGAGCAGGAAATTGTCTGCCTCGCGCGAAAAAGCAGATAGTTTTCCGGGAAGAAAGATCCTTGCGGTATCGGTGTAAAGCGCACTTCCTTCTTCAAGGGCAATCCGGCGCCGGGCGATCCCGGCAGCATATGGCAACAGCCGGGGGAGAACCGTTTCCAGGGAGACCCCGGTTTCACCACGGAGCCGGCAGAGAAAATTTTTCTCGACATCGACCATGAAGGATTGCGCCTCTTTCAGGCCGTTTTTTTCGTAAGTGTCCAGAAGCTCCGCCACCCAGACGCCGACCTGTTCGTCAGCAAGGCACCCCATGACGCGGTCGGCACAGTTCAGATAGGAGTAGCAGAGGGAATTGCTCACCGGCCAGATCGCCTGAATCTGCTGGAGAATTCTCTCCTGCCTGGATTCAGGGAGTTCGAGCAGCGGCTCCAGATTCTCCTCGACCTCCCAGTCGCTGGGCAGCGGCGGCGGCAGGAGATCGAGAAATCGCTCTTTAAGAATCGCAGCGTTCATCGTTTGCCCCGGTTAGAAAAGCGAACTGACCATTTCGCTGATTGCCGCAAGCAACTCCGGCTCGTCGGTCAGGGTCTCGGTGATGGCGGCCCGGCAGGCCCGCCGTTTGTCCATCCCGGAAACAACCAGCTTGCCGGCGTGAATCAAAAGCCGGGTGCTCGCCCCTTCCTGCAGCCCTTCATTTTTGAGATGCCTGGTCATGGCGGCCAACCGGACCAGGGCGGAACCGGTTTCATGATCAAGTCCGGACTCATGGCAGACGATAGCCGTCTCCAGTTCCGCATCCGGATACTCAAATTCGATGGAGACGAAGCGCTGCCGGGTTGACTGCTTCAAATCCTTCAACACGCTCTGGTAACCGGGATTGTAAGAGATCGCCAGCATGAACTCGGGAGGGGCACTCAGGAGTTCACCGCGTTTTTCGATCGGCAGTTCCCGCCGGTCATCGGCGAGGGGATGAATCACCACGATGGTGTCTTTTCGTGCTTCAACCACCTCATCGAGATAGCAGATCGCCCCGTGGCGAACGGCCATGGTCAGGGGGCCGTCAACCCAGACCGCCTCGCCGCCCTTGATCAGAAACCGCCCGACCAGGTCCCCGGTGGAAAGATCATCATGGCAGGAAACCGTGATCAACGGGCGTTTCAGCTTCCAGGCAAGATGCTGCATGAAGCGGGTCTTGCCGCAACCGGTCGGCCCTTTCAGCAGCAGGGGAATCGTGTGTTGATAGGCCGCCTCGGCAATGGCAAGTTCATCGTCCTGGGGCAGGTAAAAAGGCTCATCTCGGATAATATGTTCGGCAAGGCGCTGTTCGACAATCTTCATAAAACCTCCATCGGAATTCGAGAAGACTATAAGAATCATTCCTGATTTTTCAACGGATGGTTTTTACGAAAGTCAAGCCGTTTTATACGGTGCAAATCAGTTGTGTTGCAAAATAACCCCTTAGCGCCTAAAATATCCCAAACGGCAAAGTTTCATGCCCAATACGAAGGCTTGTTCTAATGAAAGTATGCGAAAAAACAAAGAAATTACGGAAGAGCAAAAAACTGACGCAGGGTGAGTTAGCGGAAAAAGCGGGAATCAGCGGGAATCATCTCAGTCGCCTTGAAAGGGGGGTGTTTCAGCGCTCCATCGATGTAGTAAAGCGTCTTGCTCAGGTCCTGGACGTCAATGTTTACGGACTTCTTTCCGGAGAAGACGAAGCTTCACCGGCGGTGAGCATAAAAAACAAAGAATTGACTGAACGCGTCCGGATGATCGACCAACTGAAGCCGGATGATCAACAAGCTATCATGCGAGTGATCGACTCCATGCTCACGAGGCACAAAATGCAGAAACTGCTTACCGGTTCCATAGTGGAGGCATAGACCGCATGCCTACGATATTGAGGATCGGACCCTATAAATTTTACTTTTACAGCCATGAACCAAACGAGCCGCCCCACGTTCATGTTGACTGTGACGATCTGTCGGCAAAATTTTGGCTGACGACAGTGCAACTTGCCAGGAATGTCGGCTTTAGTCCCCGTGAGTTGAATAAGCTGGAAGCCCTCGTGCAGGAGAATCAGAAAATATTGATGGAGAAATGGTATGGGTATTTTGGCACTGGCAGCAGATGAGAGGGTGAAAGGAGTTCATTTCACCGAGGACACCTTGAGCGTCGATCTGATGGATGGCCGAACAATTACGGTGCCACTTGCGTGGTATCCGTCATTACAACATGCAACGCCGGATCAACTGGCACACTGGGAGTCATGCGGCGGAGGCTACGGCATCCACTGGCCGGATATCGACGAACATCTCAGCACCGAAGGATTGCTTCGGGGCGCACCGGCGCCGAGGTCGCAGTTTGTCCAGGAATCCAGACCGCAAGGATAACGGAGGGGCTGACGTGCTCGGGCTTCAGCCGCTGCGCGTCTGGAGTTTATGCCCGAATGGGTGCTTCCTGCGCTCGCAGCCCAACCCGACTTTAATTCATCACCCCAAACCCCTCGAAGGGGTTCATGGTATGTGGTTGTCATATTTTGTGCAGGCTATGTCCGGCGGGAATCGGATGCCGGGGCGTTGCCCGCATAAAATCCGCCAACCACTATCTGATTACAGCACCCGCCCGGCAAACCCATCCCGCCCTCAAGGGCTCCCCTATTTTTATAAAAAAAGGCATTGATAGGTCTCAAATGCCTTAAACAATAGATCTGTCCAAGTTTTCTTATCTACGAAGAAGTTTCAATAAGTTAGGAATAACAAATCTTGCAATAGCAATAATAAAGATTATTCCAAAAGGAACTGCTGATCTAAAACTTCCAGTTAAAAAATACACAATGCATGTTGATAGAGCCCACAAAACAACACCATAAAATATTGCCTTAACAATATTGCTTTTGTATTTCTGCATTACATAAAAATCCTAAGCGAGTTAATAAGCTGGTGTTGCGCCGATTATAAAATTTGGTTCATTCGTCTTTAAGTTGAAAGCCGTGGATTAAGCAGTCCGCAGTGTTGGTGGATTTTGAGGAGGAAATAGGCAACGTCTTTGTAGCCGTAGGCCATCCTCTTCAATCGTTTAATCTTGTTGTTGATGCCCTC
>JAHJIQ010000023.1 GCA_018823285.1 Pseudomonadota bacterium | reverse complement strand
TGAGTTGAGCAGCTTGTCTGCTCGTACCGATAAGCGAGCTTGCGAGACATCGAGACTTATACCCGAAGGGTGAAAAGCTTAAGTTGAGCAGCTTGTCTGCTCGTACCGATAAGTGAGCTTGTGAGACATCGAGACTTATACCCCTCAAGGGGGTACTGAAGTGAGTCCCCGCAGGGCGAAAAGCAGGGCCTCTTGTTCAGACGTAAACAAAAAGGCTGCAGGAAAAGATTCCGGCAGCCTTTTTTTGTTGTCTGGTCCGCTTCTTACGGGATGAATGGTCCCGGCTGGAATGAATAGGTTTCCCTGGCTTCCATATCCGTTTCCAGGGCGTTGAATTTCGGGAAATAGTAGGCGGTCGGGAAAACGTCCCGGTACTCTTTCATGGAGTTGTCGGTCCCGTCCTGGTTCAGGAAGGTTACAATCATGTCCCGGAGGTAATCGCCGGCGCGACCCGTTAATACGGCATCAAGCCACGGGTCTAAATATCTTCTTTTCGTAGAAATGCGTGATACCGCACAGCCCAATGAGATTTTCTCCCATCCGGGGTATTGACTGAAGGCGGTCGGTGAACAGTCCCGGAATTCGTAGCTCAGGGCCGGAATAAGGGGATCTGCCGGTTCGTAGGCATAGACAACGACATCCTTTCGCATCGCCCGACCTTGAAGGACGTCCTGCCACCACATCTCCTGGCTCTCTCCAGGAACAACATTTGCTTCCATGACGATCTGAACAGGCTGTGGCGGTCCGGGCTGATATTCATACCAGTCCGGAAATCTTGGTGAGGCGATTCTGATTGCCGGGATTATAAGCGGGGAGATCGTGATGTTGGCGACAGCTGCACCCTGATACAGGTCGGTGCTGAAATCGCTGGTGAAAATTTTTGAGCGGACTGATCTCGGGTCTCCACCTCCGCCTGCAGGGCCGGTCAGATAGAGTTCGGTAATGTCCTTTCTGCCTGTTGTCTGATGGCCGCCTGGAAACTGCCCGACTCCGCCGGAAAGCTGCTCCACGGTAACGATCCCGCCGCAGATGTCAGACCAGGTCTGGTCCGGTCCGGACGCGCCCGGCATGACTTCGACAGTGAAGCCGGAGATGCGGGTGTATTGATCGGGGCGGGGAGCAAGAGCGGCCGTTCCTATAGTTCCTCCGGTTGTTCCTCCAGTCAGGAAGCCCGAAGTTTGGCTGAGACACTCGAGCCCGGTGGGAGTACTGGCGGATGTCGAGCCCATATCACCGCAGACCCAGGAGGAGCCGCTGAACACGGCCACCTGGCCATTGGCGCAGATCAGATTGGCAAGCGGGCCGGAGGCGCCGGGAGGGCCCGGAGGACCGGTATTCCCTTGCGGTCCCGTAGCTCCTGTGGCTCCGGCGTCACCTTTCAGGGATACAAGCCATTCACCCTCCGTGCCGGTAAAGCCGTTCTGCAGAGCGATCGCATATGCCGAGAGACCATTTGACCCATCCAGACCATCTCGTCCGTCACTGCCGTTTGCCCCCGCAACACCCGGGATCCCCTGCGGCCCTTCAGGCCCTTGAATGCCCTGGATACCTTGGGCGCCGGGATCTCCCTGATCCCCTTTATCGCCTTTGAGTCCCTGCGGTCCGGGATTACCCTGCAGGCCGGTCAGTCCTATCGGCCCCTGCTCTCCTTTATCTCCTTGAGGTCCCGGCTCGCCTTGAATTCCCTGAATACCCTGCGGCCCGGGCTCACCCTGCAGGCCGGTCAGACCCATCGGACCTTCGGGGCCTTGGATCCCCGGATCGCCCTGGTCACCTTTGGGCCCCTGTGCTCCCTGGATACCCTGCGGACCGGTTTCTCCCTGAGGACCAACAGGGCCCACTGGGCCTTGCACGCCCTGTAACCCTTGCAGGCCAATATCGCCTTTCGTTCCTGCCGGCCCCATCGGTCCTTGCGGCCCCTGGGGGCCGATCGGGCCCGGTTCTCCCTGCGGTCCCTGCGGCCCTTCGGTCAGCTGGATCGCATCGATCCGGGCCTGAAGATCCGCGAGCTGCTCCTGCACATTCCGGAAGGGTTTTCCCCGGGTCCAGTCTTCATGTTTTTCTTTTTTATCCTTGTTCTTGTCCTGATGCCGGTCATTGTCCGCCTGAACAATGGTTGTGCCGGTGAAGAGAAAGATGCTTCCGAGCAGAATAGTGAAAACCGTCTTTTTCATAGAGCCCCTCCATTTTTCATAAAAAAAGCCGAACCCGTCCAAAGTAAATTCCTTGGCGGTCCGGCTGTCTTTATTCCAAGATCCGGTACTTTCCGTCCCTGCTTCGCAACAGGTTTGGCTTTATCGTTTACTCGCTGTCATTTGGTAGCCGTGATTTGTTAGAACAATTGCACATTCGGGATATTCTGTCAACGTGGAATGTGGTTATCGACATCAAATCAGTTGGTTAGTTACGGATGGCGACAATGCATTTCAGAAACTCGGGTTTCTGCCTCATGTTTTCATTTTCCACGAAATTTTATTACTGGAAGCATCCGGCAGGCTCATTTTGAGATGGGCAAGACGTGCTCCTGATTCCCACATGTTTTCTTATCATTTCAGTTGCCGACCGTATTGAAGAATATTCTTCAGTGGCGGCTGGCTTTTGCATACTTCTCTGCATTTTACAGGTGGTGAGTTTGGCTAACTTATTGATATTAATTGATAAATATCCGTGGCATGCTGGTTGCACCTGATTTGCTCACCCTGACCGGCTCCAGTTGAGCAGCTTGCCTGCTCCTACCGATGCGAGCCTGCGAGACATCGAGACTGATACCCGAAGGGTGAAAGGAGAGATGAAGTGAACAGAGCAATCGGTACAATTATAATTTCATGGACGCTGTTGCTTGCCGGGATACCCTCACCCGGGGTGGCCCAGACCGGGGATTTCGCTCTCGGGACATTGCTGCAGCGGGCCCTTGAACACAACCCGGAATTAAAGGCTGCCGAATACCGGTGGCAGCTTTATGAAAACAAGGTACCCCAGGCGGGAGTACTCGCCGACCCGTCTCTTTCATTCGGCTTGAGCAACTATCCTGTTGACTCGTGGGCGGGCAATGAATCGCCGATGAGCGGCAAGCTTGTAAAGCTCAGTCAGAGCCTCCCTTTTCCCGGAAAGCTTTCAACTGTAAAAGAAAAATCAAAGCAGCAGGCCCTCTGGTTCAAGGGGGTGTATGAGGATGAAAAACTGCAGCTCGCCTGGAAAGTCAAGGACGCCTACTACTCCCTTTTCTTTTTCGACCGCGCCCTTAAGATAACGCAGAAAAATCTTGCGCTGCTCGACGACTTTGTCCGGTTGACCGAAACCAATTACGAGATCGGCAAAGGATTGCTGCAGGACGTGTTGAAGGCGCAGGTCGCCCACTCCCGGCTGATCGACCGGACGTACTCCTACAATAAACAGTATGCAAGGGCCCTGGCCGACCTGAACAGTCTCACCGACCAGCAACTGGATTTTCCCGACTCCGACCTTCCCGAGCTGGAGCCGGTTGTTCTTGCCGCGACAGCGGAGGAACTGCACCAAACCTTTGAAAAAAACAGGCCTCTTTACTCATCCTATCTCGCGCTGATCGAGCAGAACAGATTGCAGAAAAAGCTGGCACGGCTTGATTTCAGGCCCGATTTCAAACTGGGGGCGAGCTACACCTTTCGGGAACCGAATCCGGCGGATGGCGGAACGGATTTCAGCGGCATTGAAGTCGGCATCGATATTCCGCTGCACCTCGGCAAAAGAAAGGCGGCGGTTGCGGAAGCGGAGTCCGGCATCAACATGGCGGAGCGCCAGTTGGACAACTTTCGCAACCTGGCGCGGCTCAATATTCAGGACTCCGTGCTCAAGATCAGGCAGAGCGAGAAACAGGTCGAGCTGTACCGGAGCGGCCTTATCCCCCAGTCCCGCCAGACCTTTGAGGCCGCCCTGAGCGGCTACCAGGTCGGCAAGATTGATTTTCTGGCCCTGCTCGACAGCATCATGACGGTGTATGACTATGAACTGGAATACTACCGGGTCATGCTGGACGGTCGGCGGGGACTCGCCAGACTGGAAGCGGAAATCGGGGCTGTTCTCTAGAAATGGAAGAGCTGTTTTTTTGCAATGGCAAATCATCAGAATACTTAAAGGATGAAAAGAATGAAGACAATGAAAACGGTGGCGGCTGCGGTCATCCTTGTGTCGGCGGCAGCGGGCCTTTTTCTTTTCGGCGGGTTCGAATTTGCCGCAAAACCTGCAGGCGAGACCGCCTTGAGTGAGGCCCTTACGGAGGAGCACCAGGAGTACACCTGCGGCATGCATCCATTTATTATCACCAAAGAACCGGGGAATTGCCCGATCTGCCAGATGGCGCTGACCCCCGTTAAATCCACCATTGCCGCAGGGGTGCAGGGGGAGAGAAAAATCAAATACTGGGTCGCTGCCGGAGATCCGAGTTTTATCAGGGACCAGCCGGGGAAATCCCCGCAGGGTGAAGACCTTGTGCCGGTTTACGAGGATGAATCGGTCATCGGGCAGTTGATCAACATCGATCCGGTCACCCGGCAGAACATGGGGGTGCGCAGTGAAAAGGTGGTCACCCGTGATCTCTCCCGCACTATTCGCACGGTCGGGGTGGTCGGCTATGAGGAGCCGAAACAGTATTCGGTCAACAGTAAGATCGAGGGCTGGATTGAAAAACTCCTGGTCAATGAAACCGGCGGGTTTGTCAAAAAGGGGCAACCCCTGCTTGAAATCTACAGCCCGCAGCTGGTGGCGGCGCAGGAAGAATTCCTTCTTGCCCTGCGCAACCGGGCGTCCCTTTCCGGGAGCGGGGTCTCCGTGATTTCCGCCGGGGCAGCCAGGCTTGTGGACTCATCCAGGAAGCGGCTGAAATACTGGGACATCTCCGACCGCCAGATCGCGGAGCTTGAGCGCAAGCAGGAGGCGACCAAAACCCTTGTTCTGCATGCCCCCTATGACGGCATCGTCACCCTCAAGAATGTGAGCGAGGGAGTGTTTGTCAAGGCGGGGATGGAGCTGTTCAGGCTCGCCGACATCTCAAAAGTCTGGGTCTATGCGGATATCTATGAGTATGAGCTCCCCTGGGTCAAGGTCGGACAGGCCGTCCGGGTCCAGCTTCCTTACCGGGGCAGGGAATTTGCCGGCCGGATCAGCACCATTTATCCCTATGTGGACCAGAAGACACGGACGGTGAAGGCCAGGATAGACCTGGACAATCCGGATTTTGAACTGAAGCCGGACATGTATGTCAATGTCCGGATCAGCTCGGAGTCGGTCCGGAATGTGCTGAGTATCCCCATTGAGGCGGTTTTGAATTCCGGAGAGCAAAAGACCGTTTTTGTCGAGCGGGGGCACGGAAAATTCGAGCCGCGCCTTGTCAAAACCGGGCTGCAGGACGAGAATGGCTATCTGGAGGTTGTCCAGGGCCTGCTGGCGGATGAAATGGTGGTCACCTCGGCCCAGTTTATGCTGGACTCGGAAAGCACCTTGCGGACCGCAATCCAGAAAATGCTGGAACCGAAAAAGAGCGGGTTCTCCGGGCAAAGCGAAAAGGATAAGGTTGACGATCTTTTTACAGATGACAAAAAGAATGACGAAATCGAATCTCTCTTTAACTGACCCTCTAAAACGAAAGCGGCAATAGATAAAATTCCCCAGAGAACAGGTCCGGCATGATAGAAAACATTATCGAGTGGTCCGTCAAAAACAAGTTCATGGTCATCCTCCTGACCGTCTTCCTGATCGTGGCAGGCGGCTATTCCCTCAAAAACACCCCGATTGACGCCATCCCCGACCTCTCCGATGTCCAGGTCATTATTTTCACCGAATATCCGGGCCAGGCGCCGCAGGTGGTCGAGGATCAGGTCACCTATCCATTGACCACCCAGATGCTCGCGGTACCCCACGCCAAGGTGGTGCGGGGGTACTCCTTTTTCGGCTTCTCCTTCGTCTATGTGATCTTCGAGGACGGCACCGATATCTACTGGGCCAGGTCCCGGGTTCTCGAATACCTCAATTATGCGGCCGGAAAGCTGCCGAAGGGCGTTACCCCAAGCCTAGGTCCTGACGCGACCGGCGTCGGCTGGGTTTTTGAATACGTGCTGGAGAGCGACCGGCACGATCTGCAGCAGCTGCGGTCAATCCAGGACTGGTATCTCCGCTATGAGCTTGCCGCCGTGGAAGGGGTGAGCGAGGTTGCTGGGATCGGCGGCTATGTCAAGCAATATCAGGTCAAGATCAATCCGGAACGCCTGCTGGCCTACCGGGTGTCGATCCCGCAGATCAGAAAAGCGATCCAGCAGAGCAATAACGATGTGGGCGGCCGCCTGGTCGAGATGGGCGAGACGGAATTCATGGTCCGGGGCAGGGGGTATTTCAAGTCCGTAGCAGACATTGAACAGGTGGTGATCGGCGCCGATGAAAAGGGGACTCCGGTCCTGGTGAGGGACCTGGCTGAAGTGGCCATCGGCCCGGAACTGCGGCGGGGAGCGGCGGACCTTGACGGCGAGGGGGAAACCGTCGGCGGCATCGTCGTCATGCGTTTCGGCGGCAACGCCCTCAAAACGATTGAAAAGGTGAAGGAAAAACTGGATTCCCTCAAAAGCGGCCTGCCTGAAGGGGTCACCATCAAAACCGTCTATGACAGGTCGGGCCTGATCGAGCGGGCGGTGCATACCCTCACCGAGAAACTGATCGAGGAGTGCATCGTCGTCGCCCTGGTTACCGCCCTTTTTCTCTACCACCTGCCCAGTGCCCTGGTGGCGATCATCACTCTGCCGGTTGCCATTCTGATGGCCTTCAGCATCATGTACGGCCAGGGGATCAATGCCAATATCATGAGCCTCGGCGGCATTGCCATCGCGATCGGGGCAATGATTGACGCCGGCATCATCATGATTGAAAACGCCCACAAGCATCTCGAGCGGGACCGGGAGAAAAAACCGCACTGGGAAATTATTCTGAATTCCGCCAAAGAAGTGGGGCCGACCCTTTTCTATTCCCTGCTGGTGATCACGGTTTCCTTTGTGCCGGTCTTCGCTTTGCAGGAGCAGTCCGGCCGGTTGTTCAAGCCTCTGGCTTTTACCAAGACCTATGCCATGGGTTCTGCGGCCTTCCTTTCGATTACCCTGGTGCCGGTCCTGATGGGCTGGTTTATCCGGGGAAAAATCAAACCTGAACACGCAAACCCCGTCAACCGGCTGCTGATCCGGATCTATCACCCCTGTGTCGATCTGGTCCTGAAGTGGCGCAAGACAACGCTTGTGATCGCGATGCTTCTGATCGGCTCGATCTCCTGGCCGCTTTCGCAGATGGGTTCGGAATTCATGCCGCCGCTTTACGAGGGCGACCTCCTCTATATGCCCACCACCATGCCGGGGGTCTCGATCACCAAGGCCAAGGAGATTCTCCAGCAGACCGATGCCATCATCAAAAGTTTCCCCGAGGTTGAACGGGTTTTCGGGAAAATCGGCAGGGCTGAAACTGCCACTGATCCGGCCCCTCTGTCAATGCTGGAATCAACCATTATGCTGAAACCCGAGAACGAGTGGCGAAAAATACCAACCGCCAGATTCTACAGCAGCTGGCCGGTATGGACAGCTCCCCTGACAGATATTCTCCGTAAAGTGCTGCCGGAAGAAAAAGGGATTACGGTCGAAAAATTGATCGAAGAGCTGAACAATGCCATCTCGTTTCCCGGGCTGACCAACGCCTGGACCATGCCGATCAAGACCAGGATCGATATGCTGTCCACCGGGATCAAAACCCCGGTCGGCATAAAAATCATGGGTGAGGACCTGGCGACTTTAAGTGATCTCGGCGAGAAAGTCGAAGCGCTGGTAGGCACCCTCCCCGGCACCCTGAGCGCCTACTCGGAAAGGGTGGTCGGGGGCAACTATCTCGATTTCACGGTGGACCGGGCGGCCGCCGCCCGTTACGGCCTCACGGTGGGCGATGTCCAGGATGTGATCCAGTCGGCGATCGGCGGGATGAATGTCGGTCAGACCGTCGAGGGGCTTGAAAGGTATCCGATCAATATCCGCTATCAGCGGGATTACCGCAACAATCTGCCCTCCCTGGAGAGGGTGCTGGTGCCATTGCCGAACGGCACCCACATCCCGATCTCGCAGGTTGCCGAGATCAAAATCATGAAGGGCCCGCCGAGCATCAAAAGCGAAAACGCCCGTCGTACCGCCTGGGTTTATGTGGACATCACCGGGATTGATGTCGGCACCTATGTCAAAAAAGCGCAGGCCGCAGTCGCGGAAAAAATCGAGTTGCCCACCGGATACTCCATCATCTGGAGCGGCCAGTTCGAATATATGGAAAAGGCCAGGGAAAGGTTGCTGCTGGTGATTCCGCTGACCGTGCTGATTATCTTTGTGATCATCTACATCAACACCAGATCGATCATCAAAACCGCCATCGTCTTTCTGGCGGTGCCGTTTTCCCTGGTCGGGGCATTCTGGTTTTTGTACGCGCTCGGCTACCACACCTCCGTTGCCGTCTGGGTCGGGATCATCGCCCTGGCCGGGCTTGATGCGGAAACGGGGGTGGTGATGCTGCTCTACCTCGACCTGGCCCATAACGGCTGGCGCGAAAAGGGGAGGATGCAAAACCGGGGGGATCTGGTGCAGGCCATCCATTTCGGGGCGGTGAAAAGAATCCGGCCGAAAATCATGACCATCTCGGTCATCATCGCCGGTCTATTGCCGATCATGTGGAGTCACGGTGCGGGGGCGGATGTGATGAAACGGATCGCCGCCCCGATGGTCGGCGGGGTTGTGACCTCCGGGGTCATGGAGCTTCTGGTGTATCCGGTGATCTATTTTATCTGGCGGGGGCGGAAGCTTATCGAGAGTTACGTTCCCACAGGTAAAGAAGATGTCGCGGATCTTTAGGCATTATTCAACTCATAAAAACATTTAAAAAAGGAGTACGGTTATGAAACTGAGAAAAACAATGATTGGAGGTGTGGCCTGCCTTTTCCTGGTGTCGGCATTGCCGGTATCGCTCTTTGCGATGCCGGGGATGAACCATTCGACCGGCAAAGACAGCACCGCCGGAATGGCAATGGCCTCCACTGCAACCGCGATCATGCTGCAAACCGATCTGCAGGAAGGCGTCAAGGCTATGGCGCACCTCAAGGACATCAAGGCGGCGATGGCTGAATATGGAAGCAAGGAGACTCATCATTTCATGGTGCAGTTTTCCACGGAAGATGATGGGCAGTCTCTTGATACCGGACTTGCCGCGGTGAAGGTGGTCGACCCGGAAGGAAAAGAGCTGGATCCCCGGAAGATGATGGCGATGGACGGGAGTTTCGGGGTGGACGTTGCGCTCAATATGAAGGGCAAATATCAGTTTGAAGTCGGGACGAAACTGAAAGACGGCAAGAAGAGGGTGTTTCGGTTTCACTATGAAAACCTGAACGGCTGAGACGGTTTAGCCTGGGTGGAGGGCCTGATCGATAGGGATTCAGGCCCTCGATGTGCATGGCCTGGCAAAACGCAAGCTGATTCCCACTCGATGGCAGACAGCGGCTCTTCGATATTTCGACAGGAGCTGTTTCATCCTTCGACAAGCTCGGGATGAGCGGTATATCGGAATAATCGGCTGGTCAGGATGTAGGGTATCAGGATGAGCGGTATGTCGGAATAATCAGTATATAAGGATAAACGGTTTAATAGTAATTCCGCTCATCCTGAGCTTGTCGAAGGATGGTCCAACTGAGTTCTGCTTCACCCCGCTATTTGTATCAACCAGCAATATCAACCGCGTATCCTGTTGGCCGGAAAACCGGCGGCAATTTGACGGCAACCAAATAAAAAAGCGGCCTGGATTATTAATCCCGGCCGCTTTTATGTTTCACCAGCAATGTTCCCCTTATTCCCCGGGGCGAGGTGGTAGATTGAACGGGTGTCAATACTTGACGGTCATCGCCTCGATCTCTTCCTTGGTGGTCTCGGCCCAGCGTTTGACCGACCAGTTTCCCACCCAGGACTTGA
>JAHJIQ010000022.1 GCA_018823285.1 Pseudomonadota bacterium | reverse complement strand
TCCTGAAATAATAGGATATTTACGAAACGCGCATTGCGCCTTTCACAGAAATGTCAAGAAAAAAATACCCCCAACATGTTGTTTTTATTGAAAAAGTTCATGCAATCTTTACCATGCAATTTTCTAACCGGAAATTACTGATTTTTTATAAAATTTTAATAAATGACAACGTGTGTGGAATACGCTGCCGGATTCCTAAAAGAGGGGGAGGGGCATGCGCCTGTCCTGGCAGGCGCATGCCCCGGAGGAGAAGAAGGCTACTCCTGCTGCAAAACAGTCATCGTGACGCTGTTGTCGTCGTTAAACATAATCGTCAGGCTGACATCTCCGTCAAGCATGGCGATATAGGTCAGCAGGCCATCATCAATCATGACTTCCAGTGATTTGATTGTCCGGGTGGTGATGGTCATCTCGGTCATCCCGATGGCGATGTCATCGAGGGTCATATCTGCGTGGGGGGTGTCGGCAATCATGGTGTCGATCATTTCATAAACTTCCTCATCAACAATCCCCTCGGCGGCATGATGGGCAAACAGCGGTGTTGCACTTATGGTCAGACAGGCGATAATTGCGCATAATGTTTTCTTCATTTCCGTATCTCCTTTTCATTTTTTAATAAGGTCCTTAAATCTTTCGTTCATGGTTCAGACCGGATGCAGGCATTTCGGGCAGAGGGGGGAAGGACCCGCGATGCCTGTACGCTGGGAAATATTATTCCCTGCGTTGTACAGCCGGCTTATTTGTAAAACGCATGAGATTCAAAAAAGGTTCCCCCAGGGTGTAAAAAAATGTGATTGTCGGATTTGCTGTCTGACTGATCTGCCCGAGGCTGTGATGAAATGTCTTATCAAGAATGTATGTGATCATTGATTTTTTATGATGCAGGGAGTCATGGTGAAGTTGTTTCAGCGAGTGGATTGGGGAAATGATCACTTCGTTTTTGCTTGACAGTTCCAGGCTCCCGTTCTTAAATGCTGCGGGGAGACTTATATGAGTTAGGCTCTGGCCGTTAATGGTTTTTCTGCCTGGGAGAGCACTACGGGAAATTGTGTTTTTATGTTTAATAAACCTGCCGTTCTACTTCGCATTGCGCTCTATGTTCTGATTATCTCGCTGATGGGCAACGTCAACGGGCTGATGGACATGGTTCTTCACCCTGAGATTCCTTACTTCGATTCGGAGCATATCGTTGTCGGCGGGATGATGGCCTTCCTGACCGGAATTCTATGCGTCGTCATGGAAGCAAATGTCCGGAAGTCGGATGAGATAAAGTCATCCCAGCTGGTTGCCTATATCTGGTTCATGGCCATCGGCTGGACGGTGGTTGTGTTTGCTTCTCTTGCCTATGATGTGGTGAGTGAAAAAAAGGCAAGCATGGATATAGCGCTTCAGGAGGCAAGGGCCATTTACGAGAAAGATCTCAATTATTATCGCTGGGCCACCGGGCACGATGGGGTTTTTGTCCCCATAACTGAACGAACCAAGCCCAACCGGTATCTGAGTCATATTCCCGAGTACATGGTTGAGACACTGACGGGCAACAAGCTGACTCTGGTGAATCCGGAGTATATGATTCGACAGGTCTACGAGATGCAGACGACTGAACTGGGGGTTCTGGGCCATATTACGAGTCTTGACCCGATACGCCATGAGAATGCGGCTGATCCCTGGGAAGAAAAGGCGCTGGAGGCTTTTGAGGAGGGGGTGCAGGAGGTCAGCGCCATTGAGGATATTGACGGCAGTCCATATCTGAGACTGATGCGGCCGATGGTTACGGAAAAGGGGTGTCTTAAATGTCATGCGTTGCAGGGGTATGTGGAAGGAGATATCAGGGGGGGAATCAGTGTCTCGGTCCCTATGGCTCACCTGAACGCACTGTCCCGGAAAGATATTCTTGTTTTCTCATTTGGCCATATCTGTCTCTGGGTGCTTGGGATACTGGGAATGTTTCTTGGTTCAAGCAGGGTCAGTCTGTCGATCAGGGAAAGGGAAGAGGCGGAGAACAGGCTCCGGACAATAATTGACAACATGTTCGATGGTCTGGTCATCCTCGGAGAGGACGGGCTGATCGATTCAGTGAATTCCGCCGCTGCCAAGATGTTTGGTTATAAAACCGAGTCTCTGATCGATTTGGATGTCGCAGTCCTTGCAGATGGCTTGAAAGAGTTTGGTGAGCCCGGCTCAGGAACCGAGGGCGAGGTCGATATCGTTGTCGGCGGACCAAGGGAAATCAAAGGCAGACGAAAGGATGGCTCCGCCTTCCCCCTCGAAATATCAGTCAGCAGGATGGAGTTCGGGAGCAAGAACTATTACATCGTTATGGTTCGGGACATTTCCGATGAGAAAATCAGAAAAGCTGAAGCCTTGCAGGCCGGGAAGCTCGCCGCCATTGGGGAGCTTGCTGCCGGAGTTGCCCATGAGATCAATAATCCGATAAACGGTGTGATAAACTATGCCCAGATCATGAAAGACGAGTGTGTGGAAAGCGGGAACTGTGAATTTGGTGAGTTGCTGGGCAGGGTCATTAAGGAGGGCGAGAGGGTTGCCGGAATTGTCCGGAATCTTCTGTCTTTCGCCCGCCAGCGTGATGAGGATGTTGATGACATCCACCTGAAGGAGATCGTTGCCGACAGCATCTCTCTGGTCATGCATCAGTTGACCAAAGAAGGGATTGTGACCGAGGTGGATGTCCCTGAAGATCTTCCCGCTCTTCGTGGCAACCCCCAACAGTTGCAGCAGGTTTTTTTAAATCTTCTGAGCAATGCCCGGTATGCCCTGAACGAGAAATATCCTGTCGCTGATAAAAATAAGCGTCTGGAAATCAGGAGCAAGCTGGTTGATCTGGGTGACGGAGATATGATCAGGACTACTTTCAAGGATTATGGCTGTGGGATTTCTCCTGACATTATCGACAATATATTTGATTCACTGTTCAGTACCAAGCCCCCTGGACAGGGCACAGGACTCGGTCTCAGCATAAGCCGCGATCTGATCCGTGACCACAACGGGTATCTTCATGTTGAGAGTGTTCTCGGTGATCACACCACGGTGACGGTTGATCTTCTGGTCAAAAGGCCGATAACCAGGCATTGAAGGCAGGGTGGGACGGGATTTTTCAGTGGTGTTGAGTCCCCGGCTGCTTCTTCCGCTGCAGAGATCGCCTCCCCTCTAATTCACAGGGAAATCAACCTTGACGGTGGTGTGGTCGCCTACTTCGCTGTCGATGCATATTTCTCCGTTATGCTCCCTGGCAATTTCGCGGCTGATGCTGAGGCCCAGACCCGATCCGGTTCCCCGTGGCTTGGTGCTGAAGTTCGGTTCAAAGACGTGTTTGAGTGTCTGCGGCGGAATGCCCGGTCCGAGATCGGTGATGGCGACCCGGACATATTTTTCATCCTTGTCAAAGGTGATTTCGCTTTCAACTTCCAGGATTTTGTTGTCATCCTTTGCCGGATAACGCAGATTCAAGGCGTACCGGGCATTGTTCAGCAGATTGAGCAGCAGATGTTTTATGTGCTGGGCATTGCCTGCAAACTCAGGCAGGTCCGGTTGCAGCTTCCTGATGATTTCAATTCCATCACTGCGGAAACGATGCTGGGTCAGCGCCAGGGTTTCTTCGACCAGCCTGTTGAGGTCAATCGGTTCTAGGCCCTTGGCGTGGCATTCGCTGTAGGACAGAAGTTTTCCTGAAATACCCGCAATTCTCTCTCCCTCTTTGATGATTTTGCCGACCAGCAGGTCGTGCTCAGGGCTCTGTCTGTCGTTAAGGTCTTCATCGGCAAGAATCTGGGCGTAGTTGATGACCCCGTTGCTGAGATTGTTGATTTCGTGGGCCACATCCGCCGCCAGCTCTCCCAGGGCTGCCAGTTGTGATGCCCGGAAAATTTCGGCCTTGTCGTTTTCCCTGCTATCCAGCAGGTCTTTGGTGAAGCTGGCCAGGACATCGGTTTCCGCACAGCCGGATGGCATGGAGAGCGATGTGTTTTTCCCTTCCTTCAAACTTGTTGTTTGTCTCGCGAGACTCATGATCGGCACTGCCATACGGCGATAGAGAAGAGCCAGAACGATCACCAGAGTGAAAACCGACAGAGCCAGGGTCCCGATAATGATAGACTGCAACGCGAAGATAGCCCTCCTGGCATAATCGATGGTCATCCGGTCGAAAAGTATAAGCCTTTCACCAAGGACTCTCGTGTCCCGGTTCAGGCGTTTCAGGCTCTCCGGTTTCTGGTTGTCGGTTTCGATCTGACGGAGAAGAAGAATAATCCCGGGAATGTCAATCTGGTTCATCAGAGACAGTTTGTACTCGTCCGGGATATGAGCATTGGCGATAACTCTGGAGATGTTCTGATTCAGCTCTTCCATTTCAACGGCGATTTCCGGGAACTTGTCGAATTTCCGGTCAAGGATTGATTCGGTGATGTGTTCACGGATGATCGCGAACTGGAAGTTGATTTTTTCCGTCTGCTCAACAACGTTCTGCTGTTGCCTGATGGTCTGATTCTGTCTGAACCAGAGCGTGAGCAGAGCTGTGAGGAAGACGAAGATTACCAGACAGGTTGCAACTATGGTTTTTCTTAAAGGCGTGCTCATGTCCTTATCTCGTTGTGAAGGGGAATGTCTGTTGCCGGAAGATCCGGCAACAGACATTTGAAGCCGCCGAACGTTCCCGGGATCTCAGGTTTTGTCTTTCCATGAATACAGAATGGGCATCCTGGCCAGTACTGCACGATACACCACAATATATGTTGCATACACGGTGATGACGATCACGACTTCACGCCAGTGGGGTATTTCCTGGTAGAGATCCCAGTTGAAGGTAATCAATGCCGTGTTCAGACGGTTCAGGGCAATACCGGCAACCGCAATAAAGGCGCTGACCCTGGCCAGGCCGGCTGACCCGTTTCGGAGGGCCATCGTATACAAGACCAGAGGCAGGATCACCCCGATGGAGATTTCCAGAAGGTACCATTGCCCCCAGCCGGTGAAGATATACTGCCAGTCATTATCATGGGCCACCGCGATAATCTTGATCACCAGATAGGTGGCCAGGGCCAGGGCCGCGCCTTTGGAGATTCCTAAAGTAAGACGGTCGAGGCTCTCCAGAAATCTCTGATCACAGCGCCAGCGCATGAACCATTTACAGAGGGTGCTGACCACGATGAGCATTGACAATCCGGCAAATACGGCCGAACACAGGAAATGAAACCACATGAATGGCGAAGAGTACCAGAGTGGGTGAACTTTTCCAGGGGCGTAGGTGAAAAGGCCTCCCAGAGCGCCCTGGTGCAGGGTGGAAAGGATGATTCCGGCAACAGTCAGCCCGAGGACCATGCTTTTAACGAATTTTTTGGCCCGGGGCAAGCCCATCCATTCGGCAAAGGCCGGAACAAGTTCCGCAACCTGACAGGAAAGATAGGTGGCAACGTGCCAGGCAACCAGAAAAAGCACCGCTGCAGGTCCCAGTGAAACAAACATCGGGTAAATGAGTCGCCATGGCTGTCCAAGATCAACCTGCAGAAACACGACGGCAAAGAGGTAGCCAAGCAGGCCGTTCAGTAGCCCCAATCGTTCAATCGGTTTGAAGTCGTCCCGTCCGAACAGTTCAACGGTGGTGCCCATCATGAACCCGGAAGCAGAAAGGGGAACCATCGTAAACAATCCCCAGCCGAGGAATAGCCCCCAGGGATAATCATAGGAGCTGTGGGTTACCCAGCCGAGTCCGTATATGAAACGGCCGATGATGATCGGAACACCGACGATGTAGATTACGGCCAGAATCCAGTTGAACGGGTTTTTAAACTGCTGGGAGAGATATTCGCCCGGAGAGAGCCCGAGAAATATCTTGTCCTTGACGGTCCAGGTGCGACCGTTACCATTCGTGTGTGAGTCAATTGGCTTAAAACCTTGCTGTGCTAGCTTGTTCATCTCTTCCCCTCCTTATTTATTCCCGGTTTTTTCTTCGTTTTTGAGAGCCTCTTTTCGGTTTGACAGCAGGTGAAAACCGGTAAACAAGGCGGGCCAGATGGTCAGGACCATGGGGACAATGGTCAGGAATTCCTTTACATAGGAAATGATCGGCTGCTCGCCGATATGGGTGTTGAAACCCAGTTCTTCAAACGGTACGTCAGAAAGATACATCCAGGCGGTGCCGCCCACTTCTTTTTCGCCATAGATGTGGTCGATGTACTTGTCCGGATTGTTTTTGATCCTGGCATTGCCCAGTTTGATCAGATCATTTCTTTTTCCGAAGGTCATGACTTCCTGTGGACATGCTTCAACACAAGCAGGGGGGCGACCGAATTTCAACCGGGTGTCGTAGCACATGATGCATTTTTTGATCACCGGGTTGATCGGGCTTGAGTAGCTGTATGCGGGTACATAAAAAGGGCAGGCGACCATGCAGGTCCTGCAGCCGACACAAACAGTCGGGTCGTATATGACCGCGCCTTCTTTGGTTTTCGTATAGGCATTGACAAAGCACGAAGTAAGACAGGCGGGTTCGTTACAGTGATTGCACTGGAATTTACGGAAGACCGGCCCTTTTTCGCGACCCTCAATTTCGTAGCGATTGACTACGGTGTAAGCTTTTTCGCTGGTCCGCCTTTTCTGGCCATTGTGCTGTATTTCATCGTAGACCGACAGGTCATCAAAAGGCTTGTCCGGAGCGGGAAGACCTTGTTCCTTATTGCAGGCGGCTTCACAACTGCGGCATCCTACACACCTGGTAAAGTCGACCAGCACTCCCATGCTGTCCGGATAGCCGCCAAAATTTCCGGCTGCTGAAGAATTTTTGCTGACTGCAGTTCCGGCTATCACAGCGGTGCCGGCGAGTCCTCCCTTGAGAAAGCTTCTTCGATTTAGTTTTTTCATCTCTTTCCTCTTGTTATGGATAATGAATGCTGAATCCTGGGATCAGAAATTAGTGGCCTGCAGCGTCCGCTTTCGAAATCGGAGCGAATTCTCCGGAATGGAATATTTCATCACCTTTCTTGTTTCTGGCATGGCAGTCCTGACATCCTGTGGGTCCGCCAGTTTCCTGATGACATCCCAGGCAATTCTGATGATAGGCCCCTTTCAGCCCTGGTTTGTCGATGTGATAAAGCTGGGTGTTTGATGCAACTTCAGAGAGGTAAGCCGCTTCAAATCTTTTGGCCGGGTGGCACTCCTGGCATGCCATGCTTCCTGACTCGTGTCCACCCTTGTGGCACCGGAGGCATTTCGGATTTTCCGGGGCAGTCCCGGTCGTGTGGTGATGGCATTTGGCGCATTTTCCTTCGGCCAGGTCAACGTGCATGCTGTGGTTGAAAATGACTGCGTCGTAGAAGTTGCCGAGGCTGGCCAACTCCACAGTCTCCGGGCCTGTTTCAGCCAGGCATGCTGCGAAAGGCCCACTGAAGATCAGCAAGGTGAGCAGAATCAGGATGATTTTTCTCTGGTGATCGTGTGTCATAGTTTCTCCTTCTCCATTAACGATTTGTATGAAAAAAGCGGTTGATCTATGTTTGTCGGTTTCTCTGTTTTGCAGGTATGATGCCAAACATTCTCTGTGTGAGAAATATCCTGATGTGTCTGGAAAGTGAGAGTTGGCAAAGAGAAAAAGCCGGTTAGGTGGTTTATTTCCGGATTGACAGACTGGCGGGAAGAATGGTTGCAACCACAAAAGTGTAGCATGCAACACTATTGTGGCGGAAAAGTGTTGCATGCTACAGATATTGCAACACTCTCGGTAAATTTGTCAGGATGGTAGGGATGGGGTTCCGGTATAAGATTGGGGTTGCAAATGTGTCGCAAAAATCATGCATCATACTGTTTGTAGCCGGAAACAATTGCGTCCACCTCTTCTATGCCGATAGTTTCTTTCTTGAGGAGAACTTCCGCTAAACTGTGCAGGTAGTTGGTTCTTCCTTCCAGGATGATCATGGCCTCCTGGTAGCAATCTTCGATCAGCTGATTGATTTCCTTGTCGATGGCCATGGCCGTTTCTTCACTGTACAGAAGCTTGTCGTTGTTGCCGCCCAGAAATCCCTGGTCGTCTCTGGTGTATGCCCTGGGGCCCAGTATTTCACTCATCCCCCACTGGCAGATCATTTTTGTCGCGATTTCCGTTGCTGACTGCAGGTCGTTGCTGGCCCCGGTGGTGAACTGATTGAAGATGATTTCTTCCGCAGTGCGGCCACCCAGCATGATCTTTATCCTGTTGGTCAGATATTCCTTCGAATAGGAATGGCGGTCGTCCAATGGAACCTGCTGGGTCATGCCCATGGCCCGGCCGCGGGGGATGATCGTGATTTTGTGGAGTGGATCCGTGTTGGGGAGCAGGCGGGCCATGATCGCGTGCCCTGCTTCGTGGTAGGCAGTGGTTCGACGTTCTTTTTCACTGATCACCATCCCTTTGCGTTCCGTGCCCATCATGATTTTGTCCTTTGCGTCTTCAATATCTTCCAGATCAACGGCCTCCTTGTTTTTTCGGGCGGCCAGGAGTGCCGATTCATTCATCAGGTTGGCCAGATCGGCGCCGGTAAATCCAGGTGTTGCCCCGGCGATATCCTTCAGTTCGACATTGTTGGCCATGACGATATTACGTGCATATACATTCAGGATTTCCATTCTGCCCCTGATATCCGGGGCAAGGATGTTGACCTGGCGATCAAAGCGCCCGGGGCGGAGCAGGGCCGGGTCCAATGTGTCCGGGCGGTTGGTGGCGGCAACGATCACTACGGTATCTCCCGATTCAAACCCGTCCATTTCGACGAGCAGGGCGTTCAGGGTCTGCTGGCGTTCATCCTGGCCTCCGCCCGAGGAACCCGATGCGCGATGACCGCCAACGGCATCTATCTCGTCGATAAAGACAATACAAGGGGCATTTTTCTTGGCCTGTTTAAAGAGGTCCCGGACTCTTGAAGCCCCAACACCGACAAACATTTCCACGAAATCGGAGCCGCTGATGCTGAAAAAGGGAACCCCTGCTTCACCGGCAATGGCTTTGGCAAGGAGTGTCTTGCCGGTCCCCGGAGGGCCCTGAAGGAGCACGCCTTTGGGGAGGCGGCCACCCAGGCGGGTAAATTTTTTTGAGTCGCGGAGAAAAGAGATGATCTCTTGAAGTTCCTCTTTTGCTTCCGGTATTCCTGCCACATCATTGAATGTTACTTGTAATGACTTTGTCGGGACAATCAGGTTTTTGTTTTTGCCGAAGGAGGAGGTGGCCCCTTTTTGCCGGTAGAACATGAAAAAAAACCATGCTCCGGAGATTAAAACCCATGGCAGGAGCGAGGCCAGGGTGCCTGATGAAACCGATTTTCCAGGGGCAGTGCTGATTGTCACGTCCTGAGCGGTCAATCTGCTGATCACTGAAGCCGGATCCGGAGCATAGGTGTAAAATGGACGGTCGTAAATATCAAGGCCGGTTATCTCCCCGTCTTTGATCAGAACCGATTTGATCTCCTTGTTTTTGATGCTTGCCAGGAATGATGTGTAGCTTATGGTTGGAGGCTTGTTCTCGATGCTCACAATATTGAAAATCGCAACGGCGACAATGGTCAGGATCAGTACGATCAGGAAATTACGGTAATAGGCAGTCAATGCGGGCCTCCATCCGGTTCAGAGTTGACGCGACACTAGCCTGGATATTGTGCAGGAATCGGGCCAATATAACGCGAGCGGTCACTTTTGCGTACTGTTGAAAATACAGGGTTGGGTGACGCTGAAGGTGCAGGGTGCAAGGTCGGGATTTATGGATCTCAACTTTCCGGGTTTGGTTAATCGCCCGATAAAGCTGAGTTGAGCAGCTCGTCTGCTCGTACGAAACTTATACCCGCAGGGTGAAATAAAGAGGTTTTGGTGATTTTTCGTTCCAGTGTTCCATAAGAAGCCAGAATCCAGGAGTCAGAAGCCAGGAGAAAAGCTTTAAAATCAGTCGTTCTGGATCCTGACTTCTGGCTTCTGAATTCTCATCATGGAATGCCACTATGGTTCTCAATTAATTTATAACAGCAAATCAACACCATAAGACAAGTCAGAAAGTTGAGTATGGATGATTGACCGAATGTTTCGCAGTCCCATGGCATTTGTGCTTTGCCGGGAGGATCAGGAACCCTGGTTTTGCGAAGGGGTGGGGTTGACGTTGGTGTTGATGTATTTGAAAAACAAGGTGAACGCAGGAAGAAAGAAGATGGGGATTATGTGGTGGCATAAGAGTCCTCCAACCCAGCCATCTTCTGACGGGCGGTGAGTCTCTGAACAGGAAATTGCGACAAGGTAATGATCAAGTAGTTTTCCGACTTCCCAATCGACCAGAATCAGAGACGCAAAGAAGGTCATCAGGCACCAGGTTCCAATGCTGCCGCCAACCAGCAAAATGCAAATGATAGTTAATGGAGAGGGCTCCGATGTGTTGCAATGACTCTTCATTCGATTGTTGATTTTGATTTCTGGATAATGAACACTGCATCAGGCTCTTTTTTTTCTGCAGATTGGATCCTGATGCAGTGTATTGAAGTCGCGATGAGAGAAATCAGGATCTGGCGACCTGCTCTTTCTCCTTGTTGAGATATTTGAAGAAAGCGGGGAAGGCGCCGAGAAATGCGACGCAGATGATGTATTCGACCCCTTTGATGTGGGTGTAGAAGTCTACCAGGGTTTCGAAATCCTGGATCAGGCCGATTGAAACCAGGTACTGTCTGAAAAGTTCTCCTGCCTGCCAGTCCACCTTGGCAAGAGCGAAGGTCATGGCGGTGGCAACCCAAAGTCCTACTACTGACGCTGCAACAATCATGCTTCTCAATGCTATCCTCGTTCCTCTGCTTTCCTGTGCTGAATCGTAATTCATGATTTGTCCTCCATTCGGTATATGTTTGTATCGGTTATCTTCCGGTTACAGCGCTCATCCAGCCTGTGATCATGTCCAGAATTCCGCCGGTCATGGTAATGCCGCTGAACAGTGAGACCAGGCCCCAGATTCCTATTGCGGCTGCGGTGGCGATTAATAAGCCCATGGCTACCTGCATCACGCCTTCTTGGAGTTCAGGGGCTGAGTTGGTGTTGATGCCTTCACTTGCTGCTTTTTGGTTTCCTGTATTTGTATTCATGATGTTCCTCCTTGTTTTATTCTTCTGCAAGGGTTGCTGTTCTTTGGTGTTGTCTGGTGATACTGCATAGGGTGTGCCATGGAGGTGCTAAAATGAGCTGCTGTGAGTTTTTTGTGATTAAAGCATTGAATTTATTGACAAAACAAGATTGTTTGAAATGTGTTAGTTGGTGAATGTGGTGCAGTAATGTGTTGCCTATCTGTTGCAATTAATATTTTGCCACATAGTTGTTGCAACAAAAGTGTAGTAAAAGTGTGGCGCTGTTGGTTGTGATACAGTATCAGCGGGAAGAAGTGTGGGCGGTCTGAAGGAGAGTTGCGCTATTTATGGTGATGAGTGGTACTTGCAGTGTGCTTTCCGATGCTCGATCCAACTCCCTGATCTTTATCAGTCAGGGTTGCCGGTGGCGATTGCGGAAGTCTTGGGTTACCGGATGGCTTCTTGATCTTTCATGGTAAAGGGGAAGGGTCGATATTGTAGCTCCGCATTTTGCGGTACAGGGTGCTGCGGTCGAAACCGAGAATCCTTGCGGCCATCGCCTTGTTGCCGGCGGTCTGGTGGAGCACCCTGACAATTCGTTCGTTTTCAGGTTCCATGGTATCCCGGAATTGATCGGTGGGTGTGGTTTTCTGGTTTTCCTGGATGGTCGGGGGTTGACTTGTGGTGCGTGGTGGTGATTCGACGGAATGGTTGAAAATCTCCGCCGGAAGATGTTCGCTGGTGATGGTTGGCCCTTTACAGAGGACACAGGCGCGCTCGATAACGTGTTCGAGCTCTCTGACGTTGCCCGGCCAGCTGAAGCTGGAAAGAAGTTCTGTCGCCTGATCCGAGATTCCTGTGATTTTATGACCGATTCTCGCGCTGAATTTGTTAATGAAGTGATTGGCCAGCATCGGCAGATCACCATTTCTGTTGCGAAGGGGAGGGAGTGGAATGTCAACGACCCGGAGGCGAAAATAGAGATCTTCTCTGAAAGTGCCCTGCTCGACCTTCTTCTTCAGGTCGGCATTGGTTGCGGCAATTACCCTGACATCAACGGTGACCGGCCGGTCCTGCCCGACCGGGTAGAATGTTCTTTCCTGCAGAAATCTTAACAGCCGCAGTTGCATGAGCTGTGAGATATCCCCGATTTCATCCAGAAACAGGGTGCCGCCGTCAGCCTGGATAATTCGCCCCTGCCGGTCCCGATCGGCCCCGGTAAAGGAGCCGCGTTTGTGGCCGAAAAGCTCGCTCTCCAGCAGATTCTCGGGAATGGCGGTGCAGTCAACTTTGATCAGGGGCATGTCATGGCGGGGGCTTTCAATGTGCAGGGCTTCGGCGACAAGCTCTTTGCCGGTCCCGGATTCTCCGGTGATCAGGACAGATGTGTCCACCTGGCCGACATTTTCGATCATGGTGTAGACGGTTTGCATGGACCTGCTGACGCCGACCAGTCGATGGAATTTTGTTCTCTTGTCACGTTGTTGCAGGTGTTCCAGCTGAGTCATGTCGCGCGCCAGGATAACCACTCCCTGGAAGTCTCCCCCATTATCCTCAAGCGGTGATGCGTTTACCTGCAAAACTTTGATCCTGCCGTGGTCAAAATCACATTCTATTCTGTGTTCATGGACTTCGTTTCTTTCGTGGATGACCTTTTCGGCGTCTTTTGTGCATATTTTACCAAAGGTTCCCGGAATCGAGGATAGCGGTGCGCCGATGGCGACCTCCGGAATATCCCGGGTCCATTCTTTGGCCGTATCGTTCATTTCAACGAGACGAAGTTCGGAGTCTACGGTGATGATTGCATCGCGGACACTTCTGAAAATTGCCTCCATGTATTGGCGATAGCGTTCTTTATCCTGCTGCAGTTTTTCTTTTTCCTTCCAGAGTGAGTATTGTTGCAGGGCCATCCGCGCAACTCGCAGCAAGCCATCTTTTTTCACTGGTTTTGAGATGTAGTCGAAGGCTCCCAGGCGCACGGCCTCCGAGGCTGATTCAATATTCGGATACCCGGTCACCATCACAACCGGGCATGTGGCCCCTGTTTCTTTAAGGTGACGGAGAAGGTCGATTCCTGAATTACCTTCAAGGACGATGTCGCTGATAATCAGGTCAAAAGTGTGTTCGTTGATCAGGGAAATAGCTTCTTCGAAAGTCGAGGCCACATCAACAGGGCCGTATCCTTCCTTGGCAAGAAACATCTGGAAGGTGAGGCGGAGGCTTTCTTCATCGTCCACAACAAGAATACGGTTACCGGTCCTGTCGAAATCCATCATTGTAAAGTTCTCCGTATTTTTTGTATATTCCCAATTTTAGACTGGCGCATATCCACTATGTTTTTCAGGCCCGATCAGTCGGTATGATCAGGGTGATCCTTTTTTCGGCTTTCGGGTAAATCAACGGTCATCCTGGTGAAATTATCGACCTCGCTTTCCACGTTCAGGAAACCATGCAGATCCTTGATCAGCCCGCGGCTGATGCTCAAACCGAGGCCGGTACCTTTTCCGGACTCTCTCAGGGTAAAGAATGGCTCAAAGATATGGGTGATGAATTCCTGTGGAATCCCGCAACCATGGTCGGTAACCGTGGTTCTGATGTAGTTTTCTTTGTCCTGTTTCAATTCGGAGATCCTGATCTCGATTTTTTTCCGGATATCATTCCCCGGAAATCTTTTATTCAGGGCGTGTCTCGAGTTGCTCAACAAATTTAAAAAAACCTGCTGCAATTGTTGTCGGGTTCCCCGAACCACCGGGTGTGTTGTGTCTTTTTCAAATGCAATATCTATGCCTTCCTTTTTCAGTTGATGGTTTATCAGCTCTATGGAACTCAGCATTGCCGCTTCCACATCAACATCTTCTACTTCTTCGTTGCCGGGTCTGGCGAAGGAGAGAAGGTTGCTGACAATGGCGGCGATTCGCTCGCCCTCCCCGATTATTTTGGGCAGGATTGTTGATCCCGGCTGATTCTCTGCCTTGTTTCGTGAGGAGGCGGCCTCGTCAAGGAGCAACTGGGCATAATTGATAATGCCGTTGATCGGATTGTTGATTTCGTGCGCCACTCCGGCGGCCAGTTCCCCGATGGAAGCAAGTTGTGCGGCTCGCATGGTCTCAGCCTGCTGGGCCTTTTCATCGGAAATGTCCCGCAGAAGGATCAGGACTTTTGTCTGGCCGTCGACATCGGTGAATGGCGCGTAACTCTGTTCGTAGTAACGGCCATTGGTCATGAGAAGTTCGGTCCGTTGCAGCCTGTTCTGGTCAATGGCTTCCCGCATCCTGCAGATTTCGCAGGGCTCGCACAGCTGTTTGTATACTTCGTAGCATTTGCGGCCGACCTGATCCCCGAAATCTTCTTTAAGGATGTCGTTCTGGTATTCAATGATGTAATCGTGATTGAGGATGTGCATTCCCTGGTTGAGGGCGGTCAGCATGCTCACGAATTTGTCGCGTTCGGCCCTGAGCTGCTTGTTGATGATCTTTTTATCGGTGATGTCCTCAAAACTTTCTACCGCGCCGATGACCAAGCCGTTCGAGTTTTTCAGCAGGTCGGCATTTTTTGACACGGTCCGGACCTGGCCGTCCTTGGTGCGGATCGAACACTCCCGGCCCATAATCGGTTTCGCGACATTTTCAGAAAAGACGCCGCATCCGGTTGTGCAGGGTTCCAGGGCAAAGATGTCACAGGTCTTGCCGAGGACTTCGGCTGCCCGGAATCCTGTCACAGCTTCTGCTTTCTGGTTCCAGGTGGTGATTTCCCGATTGGTGTTCACTGTAAAAATAGCGCTTGGAATGACCCTGCAAAGAAGTTCTGCCTGTTCTTTGGCTTCCAGGTATTCGGCGGATCGTTGCAGGACGAGGATGTCCAGTTTCTCCCGGCCGCTTTCAAGCATTTTGGCATATTCAGTCTGTTTGGTGATGTCCCGCAGGGTTTCGACAATGCCCAGAAGTGATCCCTTGCGGTCATAGAGAGGAGATGCCAGGATTTCAAAATGCCGACTGGAGCGTTTGTTTCTTTTCTGCTCGTATTTGACCCGCACCGGTTTGTCGGTCTCCAGAACTTCCATGAGCGGGCAATGTCTCCCCGTTTTGACACAGGGTTGGGTGGCGCCAAAGATCAGTCCGTAGCAGAATGGGGTTTCGGGGAGGGGGCCCGGGGAGTGGTAAAAAGTCCGGGCGGCCTGATTCATCAGCTTTACCCTGAAATCGGTCCCGATTACAATAAATGGATCGGCCACTGCGTCAACAACCGAGCGAAAAAATTCAAGGGAAGCAGTCGGGTTCCGGTTCGGGAGCTGCTCTCTCTGGGTGGTGTTTTGTTTCATCTTGCATGTCGGCCTGATGTGGATTTGATGACATCTTCAGTCTAGACAATGCGAGACGCAAAATAAACAATTTCTTGTAAATAACTATTTCCAGGTCAACCCGGTGCTGAAAAATTGAGGATAGAGAAGCGGAAACAGACTTTTTTTCTTATATTCCATTTCATGAGGACTCTTGTTTCCACCAGAAAGCAGAGGATATTCCGGTTTTTCCTGGTCATTTTGATCCTGTCCTTTGTCGGGGCGGGTGGGGTGACTGCCAAAGAGGAAGAGGATGTTGATCTCCGGGAAGAGAATGATGCTCTTTCGTCACAGAGTATTCTGGACAGGTATCACAGCTATCTCCGTGAAAAGTTCCACGGGCCCGTTGTCTGGTTCGATGATTTCTTCGGCGACCCGAGGTTGGAGTTTGAGGAGCTGCCCGCCAGTTTCGTAAGGTTGCGTGTCGTGGCCCGTTATACCGAAGGAGAGGGTTTTGATTTTCCGTTGAGGTTGAGGGCCAATGTGAAAATGCCCAGATTCACCCGCCGCTTCCGGTTGATAGTCGTCGGCGAGAATGAGGATGATATTGCCGAGACACAAAAAGACAAGGCAGACAATCCGGGTCTTGATCTCCAGCCGAATGATAACCGGACCAATCTTGGATTGAGGTACCTTGTTTATAAAAATCTACGTTCCAGGTTTCATTTTGGTGGTGGTGTGAGCCTCCATACACCTGTCGAATCGTATGTCAGAATGTACTATCGCCGCCTTGCCCATATAGGGAAGAATAACGTGATTAAACTGACAGAGACGGTGTTCTGGAATACGCGACATGGTTTCGGAGAGACCTCAAGGATTGATATGGAGCGGGTTCTGTTGGAAGATCTCACAGGTCGCGTGAGTCTTTTCGGAACCTATGCCGAAGATAGCAACGGTCTGGATTGGGGCGGGGAAGTAAATCTCTTCCGGCAGTTAACGGGGAAGAGCGCTGTTGCCTTCGATTTTGGCGCCTATGGCGAAACCAGACCGGAAAAGAGGATGACAAATTATCGGGTGGCAAGCCGTTACCGGAGGAATTTTTATCGGCCCTGGTTGTTTTTCGAGCTTGAGCCCGGAGTCAATTTCCCGCTTGTTGCAGAGCAGGGGAGAGAGGCGGTGGGTTATCTCAGTGTGGTGTTCGAAATCCAGTTCCTGAGCTGAAAGAAAGCACGGCTCTTCGTTGAGTCGACTGGGCTGGAAATGAAGTGTTGAAAATATCGGTGTTTGCTGCTTTGATCTGGGAAAACCAACTTTACGGGAAGCTTTTTACAGGACAGAAAGAGAAATGAAGAAACGGGTGAAAGCGATTGTGCTCGCCGCCGGCAAGGGCACCAGGATGAAATCTTCAAAGGCGAAAGTGCTGCACGAAGTTTTTTCGGGGCCGATGATCCACCATGTTTTGAACAGTCTGTTGCCGCTCGGGTTGGAGGAGATTATTGTTGTTACCGGGCATCAGGCGGAAGAGGTGGAGGCTTCGCTGGCGGGTTTCGAGGTCACCTTTGCCAGACAGCGGGAACAGCTCGGGACAGGTCACGCCGTGCTTGCCGCCGGCAAGTCTTTTGCGGATTATGAGGGCACGGTCATGATTCTCTGCGGAGATACTCCGCTGATTCGATCTGTGACTCTCGCGCGGATGATCTCCGAGCATCAGGCAAGCGACTCCGTCATCACGGTGATGAGTACCATTCTCGATTTTCCGACAGGTTATGGCCGGATTATCACCGGGCCGGATGGAGAGGTTGTCGGGATAGTGGAGGAAAAAGACGCGACCACCGCTGAAAAAGCGGTGCGAGAGATCAACGCAGGAGTTTATTGTGTCGAAAGCGGTTTTCTCAGGGAGGGCCTGAAGAGAATCGGTTGTGATAACAGTCAGGGTGAATTTTACCTGACCGACCTGATTGGCGTTGCCATCAAGTTGGGGCAGACGGTGAATCGCTGTTTGTGCACTGACCCGGTTGAGGTCCTTGGTGTCAATTCCCCAAAGGACCTTGAAGAAGCGGGTATTGCACTGGGTGCCCGCCTTGGATCTCCAATTGCTGCGGAAGAGACAAACCCCTTGACTTTGTAGCCGATCGAGGAGTATCTTTCAGGAAAAACCAATTAATTACAGATAGTTAACAATATCAGGCGAGAGAAACAATCATGGGACAGCTAGATGATCTGGCCAGGTTGGAGGAAGCAGTTCAGAAACTTGTATCGGCTTTGCAGAAAACCGGTCAGGATAAAACGCTGATTGAATCACAGCTTAAGAATAAGGATCATGAAATTGCGGAGCTGAATGAACGGATTCGGGTATTGCAGGAAGAGAGAAGCCAGGTGCATCAGCGGGTTTCCGGACTGATCAACTCTATTGATCTGCTGGAAAAACAGGTGGTTGGGCAGACGGGCGCAAGTTCCGGTGAGGGTAGGGCAGAAGAAAAAACCCTGTTCTGAAAATGTTCCGGTGATGAGTTGTCCGCTTCAGGAGTTCGCCGAGCCGTTAAGGATGGGAAACTTTTTCGGAGGAAATATTGGCTAGGTCGGTAAAGTTTGAGGTGTTCGGACAGGAATATTCCCTGAACACCGAAATGGAAGATGCCGAAGTGCAGGAAGTTCTGGACTTCGTCAGAGTGCATCTGTCCGAGACCTGTCGGGCTACCAATGTCCTTCCTTCCAGCAGGAATTTAATATTGGCCAGTCTGAATATGGCAGGCAAATATGTCCAGCTGCGTAAGGACTTTGAGGCCTACCGAAATAAAATTGACCGGCTCAACGATCAGATTCGGAAAAAAATTGAGGATTTTGTGTGATTGGGATAGACTGGATTTGTTCCCCTGCCTTGTTGGTGATCAAAAGTCTGTTTCGAGCCAACATATTTACCAAGGGTGACTCCGCTGTTTCAAGATAGAGAATTCGTTTCGGCGAAGTCCATGACGGGAGCACGAGTACCGCCCACCTAACTTTGTTAGGTTCGGTGATACATTCTGCTGACACGGCAACGGTGGGGGACTTATTACTGTTAATTCACCCGGAAATATCGGAGAGGCCGATACGCGGGTTTAATATATATCCAATTTATTGGGAGGATTTATAGTTTCTTACCAGGGTCGGTCTTGAGCCGAAATGAAGGCTTCTCTGGAAAGAACTCCTGGCTTGAATCGTTTAGGTCGGCTCGGTTTGGCCGGCCGTAGGCGTTTTGTGATAGACCGGTCTCTTGCCGGCATCAACGTAGACGGTAATGTATAGTGGTTATGATCAGGCAATACAGCATGAAAACCATCATCCATAAAGGATTGTGAATCTTTTGCTGTTGCTCTGTACATTTTCCTGATCTGTAGAGCTCTTCTGCAGAACCGTCTGGCAATTCCGCCTGCTCCAGCCGAGTTTTTTTCTGCCTGCCGGGATTCTCTCCTGGACCCCCCTGGATTTTCCTGAGTAACTGATTTGTTCTTTGTGAATGGTGTTGAGGTATTTCTGCGTTACGCAGAGACAATTGTCACCAGCCAACCGGCTCACAGGCCGGTACAAGGCTGTTTTTAATAATTAATTTGAGGAATACTCCAATGAGTACTACAGCAATCATTATCGGCCTGGCGGCAGCTGCTGTCGGGATTATTGTCGGGTTTGTTCTCCGTAAAGCAGTTATCGAAAAAAGAACCGCCGGGTACGATGATCAGGGAAGAAAGCTGATTAACGATGCCCTTGCTGAAGTTGAGCAGATGAAGAAAGAGGCGTCGATCCAGTTGCGTGATGATGCCTTCCAGCAGAAACAGGCCGTCGAGAAAGAGGTGCGAAAGCGCAAAGCTGAACTTATTGAAGAGGAAAAAAGGTTCAGTCAGAAACTTGACCAGATTGAGAGGAAGATCGATCTTCTCGATACCCGTGAGACGGAGCTTCTGAAAAGAGAACAGAATTTTGTCAAACTTGAGCAGAAAATAGCCCTCCGGCAGAAGGACCTTGATGCCGTGATCGATGAACAGCGTCTCCAGCTGGAAAAGATCTCCGGAATCTCCCGGGAGGAGGCAAAACGGCAGCTGACCGAAAGCATTGAAAGTGAAGCGAAGATGGAGGCGGCTAAATCCATAGTCCGCATCGAAAACGAAGCCAAGATGGAGGCCGATCGCAAGGCGAAGAATATCCTCTCGCTGGCGATCGCCCGCTATGCGGGAGACTATGTGGCTGAAAAGACGGTGTCGGTTGTGCCGCTGCCGAACGAAGAGATGAAGGGGCGGATCATCGGCCGGGAAGGGCGGAATATCAGGGCCATTGAAGCTGCGACCGGGATAGACATTATAATCGACGATACCCCTGAGGCGGTGATTCTGTCCGGATTCAACCCGGTACGGAGGGAAGTTGCCCGCCAGGCCCTTGAGAGGCTCACCACCGATGGCCGGATTCATCCCGCCCGGATTGAAGAGGTGGTCGAGAAGGTTGCCGAAGAACTTGAAATCACCATGCGTGAAGCTGGTGAGCAGGCCACCTTTGATGTCGGGGCCCACGGGGTGAACATGGAATTGATCAAGCTCCTGGGGCGGCTTAAATACCGGACGAGCTATGGGCAGAATGTCCTCCAGCATTCTCTGGAAGTGGCGTTTCTTTCCGGAGTCATTGCCGCTGAACTCGGGGTCAATGTTAAGATCGCCAAACGTGCCGGGCTGCTTCATGATATCGGCAAGGCTGTAGATCACGAGGTTGAAGGGACCCATGCTGCAATCGGCCGGGATCTCGCCAGAAAATATGGGGAGTCTCCGGAGGTTGTGCATGCCATTGCCGCGCATCATGAAGATATTCCTCTCGACAGTCTTCTTGATGTCATTGTGAAATCGGCCGACGCCCTTTCCGGGGCAAGACCCGGCGCCCGAAAAGAAATGCTTGAAAGTTACGTCAAACGACTTGATGATCTGGAAAAGATCGCCACCGACTTCAAGGGTGTCGAAAAGGCCTATGCGATTCAGGCCGGACGTGAGATCAGGGTAGTGGTGGACAGCGGTGACGTCTCTGATACGGAAAGCGTGATGCTGGGTCGGGACATTGCAAAGAAAATCGAAGCGGACCTGACCTACCCGGGGCAGATCAGGGTTACGGTGATCAGGGAGACCCGTTCAGTCGAGTATGCAAAATGAAAATCACCATTGATGAGCAGATTGCCCTCCTGAAGCGGGGGACGGTCGACATTATATCGGAAGATGAGCTGGCCGCAAAACTGAAAAAATCCCAGGAGAGCGGGGTTCCGCTTAAGATCAAGGCCGGTTTTGACCCGACGGCGCCCGATCTCCATCTGGGGCACACGGTTCTGATCCAGAAGCTGAAGCATTTTCAGGACCTGGGGCATGATGTGAAATTCCTGATCGGAGATTTCACCGGGATGATCGGGGATCCCACCGGAAAATCAGAAACCAGAAAACCCCTCACTGTTGAAGACGTCAAGCGTAATGCCGAGACCTACAAGGAACAGATCTTCAAGATTCTCGATCCCGAAAAAACCGATGTCGTCTTTAACAGTACCTGGCTTGACAAACTGACCTCCCACGATTTCATCAGGCTCGCCTCACAGCTTACCGTCGCCCGGATGCTTGAGCGTGAAGACTTCAAGGAACGGTTTGCCAATGAGCGGCCGATTTCGATCCACGAATTTCTGTATCCGTTGGTCCAGGGGTATGATTCGGTTGCCCTGAAAGCCGATGTTGAGCTTGGCGGCACCGATCAGCTTTTCAATCTGCTGATGGGGCGGACCCTGCAGAAGGTGTGGGGGCAGGCGCCGCAGGTGGTCCTGACCATGCCCCTGCTGGAAGGGCTTGACGGGGTCAACAAGATGAGCAAGTCGCTCGGCAACTATATCGGGATTACCGAACCCGCCATTGATATTTACGGCAAAACCCTCTCCATTACCGATGAGTTGATGTTTCGCTATTTCGAACTCCTCAGTGATCTTGACAGCGGTGAAATCGAGAAGTTGAAGACGGGGCTTGCCGAGGGGAAACTTCACCCGAAGGCGGTCAAGCAGCAGCTCGCACGTGAACTGACCGCGAGATTCTATGATGATGCTGCCGCCGTGATGGCCGAGGATCATTTCGAAAAGGTTTTCAAACAGCATGACATCCCCGATGAGATCGAGGAATTTTCCTGTCCGGCTGGTGGTGCTGCTGTCTGGTTGCCCAAGCTGCTTGCAGATGCTGGAATGGTCAAGGGCACCGGCGAGGGTCGGAGAATGATCCAGCAGAATGCGGTGTCGGTTGACGGCGAAAAAATAAATGATACCGAGTTTCAGCTCAAGGCTGAGGGCGAAGTGCTGCTTCGGGTCGGTAAAAGGCGGTTCTGCAAGGTTGTGTTCAGCTGATCAGCGCCGGTTGCTGTTGCACTGACATGTTTCGTTGACGACGTTGGTCAGGTTGTTGAAAAAATCTAATGATATTAAATCTTTATCGTTTAATTCGAGCCTTTTTTCATAGACGGCAAACAGTTTGGTGATCACGTGAACGAGTTCGTTTTCTGAGAGATCGCCGAGTTTGTCCCAGATGTCGTTGGTGTTCATGTTCTATCCTTTGTTTTTAATCCGGCACTTACCTGCCGGTTTTCTTTTTTTGTCCGCTTCTTTCACCCTTCGGGTGTAAGTTTGTACAAGCAGACAGGCTGCTTGACTCCTCTTTATTCTTTACGTGCTCTTCAGTGGTCGGCTGAATCCCGAGTCCGCCACATTCCGGGCATTCATCGTAACTGATCAGAAACCGGCTGACCCCTTTAAAATAATTGATCTGGCCGGTGCCGTTACAAAATTGGCAATTTTTTTTCATTTGTTGAACCATTTTTCAAACAACCCCTGCAGGTCGGGATCCTGAAACCGGTAGCCCGCTTCCTGGAGTTTCCGGGGAACGGCTCGGGTGCTGGACAGCAGAAGCTCGTCAGCCATTTCACCGAAAATCAGTCTGGCCATGAAAGCGGGGAGAGTCATGAAAGCCGGACGATGGAGCGCTCCCGCGAGAATCTTCGTGAATTCACGGTTGGTGAGGGGGGTTGGCGCCACGGTGTTTACCGGTCCTGAAATCGAATCGTTTTCGATGATAAATTTCATCGCCCCGATAACGTCATCTATGCTCACCCAGCTGATATACTGCCGGCCGCTCCCGATATTTCCGCCAAGCCCCATTCTGAATGGAGTCAGCATTTTTTCCAATGCCCCGCCGTGGACACTCAGGATCATTCCGAATCGGGTGTTGACCACCCGGATCCCCGAGTTGCTCGCACTCTCGGCAGCCTTTTCCCATTCCCGGCATACTTCAGCAAGAAATCCTCCCCCTGATGCAGCGGATTCATTCATTATGGCGTCACCGCGATTCCCGTAATAGCCGACGGCGGAAGCGGTGATCATGACTTTCGGTTTCACGGTTGATCGAGCCAGAGCATTGGCAAGCAGGGCTGTTCCTTTGATCCGGCTCTCCATGATCTTCTTTTTTCGTTCAGTCGACCAGCGGCCATTGGAGATGTTTTCTCCTGCAAGATGGATGACGACCTCAAATGGTTTGCTTCCAAGATCAATAAAATCGTTGGCCGGGTCCCAGCAGGGCGGGAGGGTGTCATCTCCTTTGCGGGAGAGTTTTATAACAGAGTGCCCTGCCGATTCCAAAGAGCGGGTCAACGCTCTGCCGAGAAGCCCTGAAGCGCCGCTGATCAGAATGTTCATTGTAATCCCCTTATCGTCTTCTTCAGTCAAGATCCATGGTTGCTGAGGTTTCTTTACCACCCGGCACCCAAACTGATATCATTTGGCAGAGTATACCATTTTTCGAAAGTATAGAGAATGTGGTTCCGGAGGGTGGTGATCCGGTTTGCGGTGGCTTTGGATTAGAACTGATCCACGAGAGGAGCTCATCCTCAACATCTGGACAATTGCCTGGAGTACATGTATTCTCCCCAGAATCGAGGAGCACATCAGCAGAGAGAAAGGGCATGGAAAAAACTGAAGAAAAGGAAGGGCTGCCGGCAACGGAAAAGAGCGGGGTGGCGCAGAAGAGTCGGTATGAGCGTTTTACTGCCTGGGTCTGGTCGCAGCCTTCAGCGGATGAAGGCGGTTTTATGAATTTCAGCCGACCATTGTGCCGGGTGTGCATGATTGTCGTTCAGGAATTTTTGAACGACAAGATTCCTCTTCGGGCGAGCGCGCTCACCTTTACCGTGGTTCTTTCCATGGTGCCGGTTCTGGCTCTTGGTACCGCAGTGCTGAAAGGACTCGGGGCGGGTGGCCAGATGCGGAATTCGGCGCATACTTTTATCGAACAACTCGAACTCTCCACGTTGCCGGTAGCAGATATCATCCTGTCCGTTCCAGTAACTCCTGATGAAACGGCGAATGATGAAGCCGACCATGCGGAGAGTGATGGCGGTGCGGAGGAAACCACGAAAGAGATATCCTTATCCGGGCATCTGCATCGGGTTGTTGACCTGATCTTTGACTATGTGGAAAAAACGGACTTTGCCGCCCTGGGAGTGATCGGGGTGCTTGTTTTGTTCCTGGCGGTGTTCTCGGTAATGAGCAGTATCGAACAGGCCATGAATGATATCTGGAACACCAGAAGAAGACGCTCCACCGGACGGCAGCTTCTGGACTATATCGCGCTGATGATTCTGCTGCCGATCACCATCAACCTTGGGGTCGCCACCATGGCGGCTCTGCAGAGCAAGGTCCTCCGTGAATTATTCCGGCAATGGATTCCCTGGATCGGCCCCCAGCTCCTGAACTTCCTTCCTTTTCTGTTCGTGGTCGCCACCTTTACCCTGCTTTACAGCTTTCTCCCCAATACCAGAATCAGGTTCGGTGCGGCTTTTACCGGCGGTGTTTTCGGGGGCATCTTGTGGCTTTTTGTTCAGGCCGCCTATTTTAAACTGCAGATCGGGGTGGCTCGGTATAATGCCATTTACGGTTCATTCGCATCCCTGCCGCTTTTTCTGCTCTGGATCCATGTGGGATGGATGGTTTTTCTGGCCGGAGCGGAGCTCTCCTTTGCGGTCCAGGTCTGGCGGCGGTATCTGTGGAAAGGCTTTCGCCTGACTCCGATCAACCGCCTTGGTCTGGCTTATGAGATTGTTTCCATAGCAGCCGCTGATTATCAGCAGAAGATGATCACCACCAGAGAACGTCTGGTCGAACTGTTGAAGCAGCCTGATGCCTCAATCCGTGAAATTTTGGACGATCTGTCAGGGGTTGGCATCCTTCGTTATGTGAAGGATGGGCAGGGATATGTTCCGGCAGGTCCGGTTTCGGAGTTAAGCGCTCTGGAAATAGGAGAGATGGTGCTGGGCAATCAGACCTTTGATTTTTCTGAAAGGAATCCGGTCCCTTACCTGCTCAAAGTGATCCGGAAAACCCTGGCTGCAAAAAAGATCACTGCGGCGAAACCTGAAGGTTCGGAAGATCTTCAAAATGAACAGCCTGACAGGTAAATGTCAGTAGCAAGCGGGAAACAGGGAGCTGCCGCTTTTCCCGTTCAGGTTTCAGGCGCGTATCTCTTTTCGTGCGGTATCCCTGAATCGTCCGTCCTGTTCCGGCAGGGTAATATCCAGATGCTTGATTTTCCGGAACAGAGTGCTTTTGTGGATGCCGAGGTCCCGGGCTGCGGCCACCCGGTTGTAGTTATTACGTTTCAGGGCGTCGATGATCGTCTGAGATTCTACGGCCTGGACCACCGTCTCCATTCCTGTAGAAACTTCCTTTTTCGAACGACCTCTCATGAAATCCTCGGGCAGGCAGGCGGGCGTAATGAAATCATCCGGGCAGAGGACAAAAGTGTGTTCGATGATGTTTTCCAGTTCCCGGATATTCCCCGGAAAATCATGAGCCATCAACAGCGCCATGACTTCATGCGATATCCCGCGGATCGTTTTGTTCTGGATGCTGTTGAATCGTGAGATGAAATGGTTGACCAGTAGAGGAATATCTTCCTTCCGGTCTTTCAGCGGAGGCAGATCAATCTGGATGACCTTGATCCGGTAATAAAAATCTTCGCGGAATTTGCCTTCGTCAATAAGTGTGGCAAGGTTTCTGTGGGTGGCAGCGATCACCCGGACGTCAGACTGAAGGGATTCTGTGGCGCCCAGGGGTTCGTAGGTTTTTTCCTGAAGCACTCGTAGCAGTCTTACCTGCAGTGAAGGACTGATTTCGCCGATCTCGTCAAGAAACAAAGTCCCGCCTTCGGCCATACCGAAACGACCGATTTTGTCCTTGTTGGCGCCGGTAAAAGCTCCCGCTTTGTAACCGAACAGTTCTGATTCAAGAAGTGTTTCCGGTAGCGCTCCGCAGTTCAGGGCAACAAAAGGTTTTGTACTGCGATGGCTCAGGCTGTGAATGGCATGGGCAACCAGCTCCTTGCCGGTTCCAGTATTTCCTTTGATAAGCACCGTGCTGTCGCTGGTAGCGATCTGGGGCAGGACTTCAACGATCTTGCGCATGGCTGGGCTTCTGGTCACCATATTGCCGATCTGGACCCGGCCCTCGAGTTCGCTCTTCAGTTTTTCGATCAGCGAAAGATCGCGGAAGGTCTGGACAACTCCGATAATATTACTGTCGCGATCAAGAAGCGGTGTTGCCGAGACAGTAACGGGGATGCTCTGGCCTTTGGCGTTGATGATATGGGTGCACTTGCTGAGAACTGATCCTCCGGTTTCCATGGTCTCCTGGAGGGCGCAGTTTTTGCCGCATTGCCCGTGCTGAAAAACTTCCATGCATGTTTTGCCGAGGGCCTCCTCGCGTGATACTCCGGAGATCTCCTGGGCCGCTTGGTTGATGGAAGTGATATGGTAATTCAGGTCAACGGTGAACACCCCGTCGGAGATGCTGTCAAGAATGGTTTCCGTTGAAGCGGACAGACTTAAATCCCGGAAGGTCAGGGCGCCGCCCATGAAATCGTTTTCACTGTCCAGGATCAGCCCGGTTGAAATGCTGACCGGAATTTTTTTTCCCTTGGCATTGATGATATAGGAACATTCATCAATGATCGGGTCTCCTGTTTCCATGGTCCGGCAGAGGACGCAGTTCCTGTCGCACATGTTGGAGCGGAACACTTCACTGCATTTTTTGCCGATTGCCTCGTGGCGCGGGTAGCCGGTGATGACTTCCGCAGCCCGGTTGAAGGAGGTGATTTTGAAGTTGAGATCAACGGTGAAAACACCGTCTGAGATACTTTCAAGAATCGATTTCTTGGTGGCCTGACATATCTGAAATCCTGATTTATCCATGAGTCATTGTCCCGTTTTCAATTTGTCTTTTGCCAAGACAGTGGGTTGGGTATCCGGCCGGCGTCAGCCGGATAACGGCCCAAGGGGTCAATGGGGCAAACAGGGGACGCGATGAATCTTTCGTTTGCGGGATACTGGCTTACGTCATTTGTTGCCCCTGGTACATGTGACCTGGACACGGTGTATCGATTTGCTTTTTCCGTCGCCATGCGGATTATAAATTTCCTTAAATATTCTAACCATATATTTGATAAATCGGAAATTAATATTTCCACTTTAATAGTAACTGAATATTTGCGGGAACGGGCAAGCATAATCGGCCAGGTTCCGTGGCATATTGTCGCACCTATTTTCTGTAGGGTGCCATTGCCTTCTTCCCGGCGCCGGCAAAAAGTCTCTTCCCTTCAGCCGTGCTGGGCCATTTCAGGTCAATATTGTAGCCGAGCACCCCGTAAAACATGCCCCAGACGAAGCCGTTGATGATATTGATCTGGGTCAGTTGTGCGGCTGAGAGGACCGTGCCGGGTTCATGGATGCCGATGGCGACAACGGTAAAGTACCCAAGAGGGCCATGAACAATGTTCAGGATCAGGCCGCCGAGGCCAAGAATTTTTCCGATGACCGGAATGTGGGTTGACTGCAGGAGACACATGCTGACCGGGGCGACAACCATCCCCAGGGCGAGCCCCGTCCAGAGCCATTTGCGTTTCGGCAGATAGATGTCGGTAAGGTTGTAGGTGATGATCGGTACGATCGCTAGAAGTAACAGTAATTCTCTCATGGCAACCTCCTTCGGATAATTTGAACCACGTTTTACGTCAGGTTTCGAAGGAAAAATTCCTGCCGCGTGTCATTCAGGTTGTTCCTTTTTCGTGTAAGGGTCTGCTTTTAACCCGGGCCAGAACGCCTTCCGGAGTTGGGCCGGGAAAAATCGTTTCAGGGGTACTGCTGTTCGGCGTTTCAATTTCCAAGGGGCCGTGATGCTCCTCATAGCCTGTGAACATGGCCTTGAAATGAGCCAGTGGGGTATGTCCCAGGGTAGCCAGATAGCAATGAACAATGAGGAATGAGGCGAAGAAGAAGAACAGCAGGACATGGATCGTGTCGACGATCTTGATTCCGCCGAGCAGGCCGATGTAATCCCCGAAGCGTTTGACCTGCCAGAGGAAAAGCCCGGAAATGATTTGGGCCGGGAGCATCAGAAACATCAATTTCACATACGCCATCTCCTGCAGAGGATTGAACTTGTTCTCGGGAGTGATGGTGTAGGGGTTTGGGTCGCCCTTGAAAATCCCGTAACCGTAGTATTTTATCTGCCTGATGGCGAGAGTGTGAAAAGTCCTGAGGTTCGGGAGATAGGTCTGGATCCTGCCGGTGGTGAAATAGTAGAAAAGCCAGAGCAGGTAGGCGCCAAGAACCGTAAACCCGGCATAGTTGTGGACGGTGATCGCCTTCTGCAGCGACATGATATTCAGTTGCTCGGCAAAGCGAATCTGGGCGCCGGTCAGGACCAGCATCACGACTCCGACTGCATTGATCCAGTGCCAGACTCGGACAGGACCGGGATGGACATACATTTTTGTGTTTGACATGACGTTCGCTCCTTTACACGTTGGTGCCGGAATGGTCATTTTTATCTGGTTCATCCTGATCTTCCATTTCTCGTTTTCTGCGGATGGGGATGGTGGCAATCCTGGTAGAGAGGTGCAGGGCAACTACCAGAACCGCACCGGCGATCATCAGGAAACCGATCTTGTCCAGAAGCATGATCCGGGTCCCGGCCAGAGCGGAAAAATGGCTGGTGTGATAGCCTGCAAGAATCGCCCGGTCAACCTCGTAATGATCAACCGTGCCGTCCTGCTTTGACAGGGCAATGGTGACGGCGCTGAAGAAGGGAGAATCCGGCGCATGGCAGAGGGTGCATTCACGGACCGCCTCTTCCTTGCTCACCGAATGGACGACAGGTTCGAGCTCCACGACCAGTTCGGCGTGGACGATGGTGCGGACCGTTTTCTGCCGCAGCATCAGGACCAGATCGTCAAATTCATTACTGCTGATCCGCCCGTCCAGGTTTGTGTCAACCCTGGGCATGAACTCCGCTTCACTGATCGCAAGAATCTCCAGGATTTCGTCGCTGTTTAAAGAAGTGTTGCTGACCAGATCGTAAAAGCTCAGGTGAATGTGTTTCCGGGCATCGGGCACGTGGCAGACCGAACATTCGACGGTGTCGAAATGGGCGGCTTTCTGGGTCAGCCAGTCATGGGACTGGTATGGATTATGGCACCTGAGACAGAAGGTGCTGCCGCGTTCATTGACCGATGCCGCCTCCAAGTGCCCGACATAATGGTAATCATGACAGGCGTAGCAGTTCATGGTGATCCCTTTTCGGCGGGCCTTCATGTGGATGCTGCCGAGAAAGGCCGCTCCCTCTTCCTCATGGCAGGAGGTGCAGTCTACCGGAGCGAGCGTTGCCTGATGCGGAATGTCCGCGTCCATATTGAGCGTCACAATATCCGAATGGCAGCCGGTGCAGCCGACGTCATTGATATGATGGACGGAATTGTTGAACCGCTCGCCGTCAACAAAAAGCTGCAGGCTGATATAGCTTTTGTTGATGTGCTCCTCGGCTGATCTGGAAAGGCTTTCGTCGCCGTGGCATTCAAGGCATTCTGAATTCTCCACGGCGAAACCGGATTGAATCACAATGAGGCTGCTGAAAATAAAAGCGAGTGCGGTGGTCAGGAAACGGGGGCTGTTGTTTTTCATTCTGCTTTTCTCCTCTCGCAGTAAGTTGTCAAGCAAAACGCAGATCTGAATGAATAGCGCCCCCTATCGTTCCATTCTTCAGACACCAAGTCATATGAGCATTATGTGTGCCACGGAAATATATTTGTGCATTATTTATAATTATTCCAATTATATCAGTTAGTTGCCAGATTTGTGGCGCTGGGGTAAAGAGTCGGTACAGACGAAGAAGTGCTACTGTAAGGGTCTTTTCAGAGTGCAGGTATGCGACTGTGGGAGTGTCGGATCTGCAATCACGGGGAAGGGGTGTTCTGCAATCTCTTCCGCTGCTTTCTCAGTATTTTTAAACAGTTATGTGACAGTTGCGGACAGGTTGATCAATGAGGATGCAGAGTGTTGATGTTGCGAATGTATTTCAGCTGCGACCGTATTGGTCTTCATGAGGTGAGACGCTTCCGGGTTATGCGACATTGTCTTTTCGTTTAAGCGGTATGACCCTGGGGTCTAAATCAAGGCCGGAGGCAATCACCTCTCTGATCTGTTCGGGGCCCAGGGTCTCTTTTTCCAGGAGCTTGTTTGCGAGACTGTGCATGAGATCGATCTTGCCTTCAAGGATGATCATCGCTTCCTGGTAGCAGTTTTCGATGATGGTGTTGATCTCCTTATCGATTGCGGAGGCGGTCTTTTCACTGTAGAGCCGCCTGCCGCCGTCGCCGCCGAGAAACCCTTCGTCCGGGAAGGTGTATGCCCTGGGGCCGAGCAGGGAAGACATTCCCCACTCACAGACCATCTTGGTGGCGATTTCCGTCGCCCTCTGCAGATCGTTGCTGGCTCCGGTGGAAAATTTGTTGAAGACGATCTCCTCGGCCGTTCTGCCGCCGAGAAGGATTTTGATCCGGTTCTCCAGGTATTCCTTCGAGTAGGCGTGCCGGTCGTCAAGCTGGACCTGCTGGGTGACGCCCATTGCCCTGCCGCGGGGGATGATGGTGATCTTGTGCAGCGGATCGGCGCCCGGCAGCAGCAGCGCCATGATCGCATGCCCCGCCTCGTGGTAGGCGGTGGTCTTTCTCTCCTTGTCGCTGATCACCATCCCTTTACGCTCGGCGCCCATCAGGATCTTGTCTTTTGCCTCTTCAATGTCGATGGTGTCGATGGCGTCTTTCTCTTTTCTTGCCGCCATTAAAGCCGCCTCATTGATCAGGTTCGCGAGCTCGGCGCCGGTGAAACCGGGGGTGCTTCTGGCAATCTCGTCAAGTTTTACGTCCGCTGCCATGACCACCTTTTTCATGTACAGCCGCAGTATTTTTTCCCGGCCGACCACATCGGGCGGCATGATCGTGACCTGCCGGTCAAAGCGGCCAGGCCGGAGAAGCGCCGGATCAAGGACATCGGGTCGGTTGGTGGCCGCGACGATGATGACCGTGTCGCCGGTCTCAAAGCCGTCCATTTCCACGAGCAGTGCGTTCAAGGTCTGCTCGCGCTCGTCGTGGCCCCCACCCATGCCGGCGCCGCTGCCGCGGGACCGGCCCACGGCGTCTATCTCGTCGATAAAGACAATGCACGGCGCGTTTTTCTTGGCCTCTTTAAAGAGGTCTCGCACTCGCGAGGCGCCGACCCCGACAAACATCTCGACAAAATCAGAGCCGCTGATGCTGAAAAAAGGAACATTCGCTTCCCCGGCAATTGCCTTGGCAAGGAGTGTTTTACCGGTGCCGGGTGCGCCCTGAAGAAGAACCCCTTTGGGAATCTTACCGCCCAGTTTTGAATAGCGGCCGGGATTTTTCAAAAACTCGACGATCTCGACCAGGTCCTCCTTGGCTTCCGGCACCCCGGCCACATCGGCAAACAGAATCTTGTGCTTGCTCTGGAACGGGGCGATTTTGCTCTTGCCGAAAGCGCCGGTATCCTTGCTCTGATGGCGGTAGATGTATAAAATCAGGACGACGAAGAACACCAGGATCGAAAAAGCAATGGCTCCCAGGGACGAAAGAATGCCGGGCGCCTCGGGGCTTGCGGAAACCGTGATCCCCTTTTCTTCAAAGACCGGGAGCAGGGGGGCGACTTCGGGAATGAACGTTTTCGATTTTTTGTTATGGATATCGGTGGCGGTGAGATGCCCGCCCTTGAGGTGTACTTCCTTGATCTCGTTTTTTTCAAGACGGGCCAGAAAGCTTGAGTAGTTTTCCTCCGGGATCTCCTTACCGGCATGGAGGACATTGTAGACGGTGATCGAGATGATGAAGAGCACGAAAAGGATGGAAAAGAGCCTGATATAGAATTTCACCGAACCACCTGTCTATTTGATTACCTGCTGTTTAGTGTTAGTCTATAACTGTATACTGTATTGATTCAACAGAATTCCTCTCCTTATTTACTCTATAGGTAAGGAAGATCATGCAGAAAAGACCCGCAGGAGGGAATGCATTCAAATGAGCACACTATTCGAACCGGTCACCGTGGGCGGCAGTCTTCACCTCAAAAACAGAATCGTGCTGGCGCCGATGACCAGGGGGCGTGCCGGAGTCGAACGGGTTCCGAACGACCTGATGGCGGAATATTATTGCCAGAGATCCGGCGCCGGACTTCTGATCACCGAGGCGACGGTGATTTCCAAACAGGGGATCGGCTGGATCGATTCGCCGGGGATCTACACCGATGAGATGGTTGCGGGCTGGCGCAAGGTGACCGGGAAGGTCAAACCGACCGGCGCCCATATTTTTCTGCAGCTCTGGCATTGCGGCAGGGCCTCACACAGTGATTTCCATGACGGGGAGCTCCCGGTTTCCGCTTCCGCCGTTAAATTAAACGGCGACCATATCCACACCCCTGCAGGGAACAAACCGTACGAAACCCCGCGCGCCTTAACAGTGAACGAAATCCAGGCGACGGTGAACGATTACTTCAAAGCGGCAATGCATGCCAGGGATGCCGGTTTTTCCGGGGTGGAAGTGCATGGCGCCAATGGTTATCTGATCAACCAGTTCCTGGATTCGAAAACCAATCAGCGCGAAGACCGGTACGGCGGCAGCCCGGAAAAGAGATTCCGCTTTTTTAAGGAGGTACTGGAGGCGGTGCTTGAAGTCTGGGCCCCGGAGCAGGTCGGCGCCCGGATTTCTCCCAACGGGGTTTTTAACGATATGGGCAGTGAGGATTTTCGGGAGACCTATTTGTATGCCGCAGGTGAGTTGAACAAATTCAACCTGGGCTATCTGCATATCATGGACGGACTGGCCTTCGGTTTCCACGGCAAGGGGGAACCGATGACCCTCGATGAGTTCAGGCCGCTCTTCAAGGGGAAGATCATCGGCAACTGCGGGTACACCAAAGAGATGGCGGAGGAGAGACTGAAAAAGGGGGTCGCCGATCTGGCGGCCTTCGGCAGGCCGTTTATCACAAATCCGGACTTGCCGGAACGGTTCAGAAACGACTGGCCCCTGAATCCATCTGAAGATATGTCGCTCTGGTACACCCCCGGGGCTGAAGGATATACGGATTATAAGCCGTATCAATAAAAGGGTTTCGGCTATTTGATAGTGCATGTTTTTCAAAAGAAGCCGGAAGTCGGAAGCCAGGAGTCAGAAGTCAGAAGCCAGGAGAAAAGCTTAAAGCTGAGTTGAGCAGCTTGTCTGCTCGTACGAAACTTATACCCGAAGGGTGAAAAGCTGAGTTGAGCAGCTTGTCTGCTCGTACCGATAAGCGAGCTTGCGAGACATCGAGACTTATACCCGAAGGGTGAAAAGCTGAGTTGAGCAGCTTGTCTGCTCGTACCGATAAGCGAG